>CBIHLN010000081.1:0-11669 GCA_966210725.1 uncultured Lysobacter sp.
CGCCGCGCACGGCGAAGTCGCCCGGGTCCAGCACCTGCGGCACGTTGCGGTAGCCGGCCGACTCCAGCCGGCGCTTCTCCGCCTCCAGGTCCAGCCGCTGGCCGACGCGCACGTCGAAACTGCCGCCCACCACGTGGCGCAGCGGCGCGAGGCGCTGCATCAGCGTCTGTACCGGTACCACCACCAAACCACGCTTGAGCGTCGGCAGGCGGTGCAGCGTCGCCAGGCGCTGGCTGACGATGTCCGGGTGCGGGCTGAAGACGTCGTAGGGCAGCGTCTCCCAGTCCGGGAAGGGCAGCACGGGGAGCGGGCCGTCCGGCAGGCCGTCCAGACCCAGCAGCGTGCGCAGGTCGGACTCGATCTGGTGCGCGGCGTGGTTGTCGCGCGCGACCACCAGCAGCGGGCCGTCGTGCTCGGCCGCGGCGGTGGCGACGTGGAAGGCGAGGGCCGAGGGCGAGGCGGGGGCGCGCCACCAGGCGCGCTGCTGGCCGGCCCTGGGCAGCGGCGGAGTGGGAAGCGTGGGGGTCGACATCAGGCGGGGGATTCTAGCCGACGCGCGTGGCGTGGCCGATGACAGAAGCGGCCGTTCCGGTGGACGCCTGGGATGCAGGCGCGGCTTCAGCCGCGATCAGATCGGTCCGCGGGCGAACGGGCAACGTTCGCGGCTCAAGCCGCTCCTACCAAGGGTGGGGACCGGCGCGATCGCCTCAGCGTGCCGCGGCGGCGGACGCAGCGGATGCGACAGGCTTGGACAGGTCCAGCGACACCCGGATCAGGCCCTGCTCCTCCTGCTGCGCCTCGCGTTCGAACCCCAGCGAGCGCGCCAGCGACAGCATGGCGTGGTTGTGCTCGAAGACATCGCCATAGATGCGGCTGACCTTCTTGCCGCGCGCCCACTTCACCAGGCGCGTCATCAGGTACCGCCCCAGCCCCATATTGGCGAGGTAGCGGCTGACCAGGATGGCGAATTCGGCGTCCTGGCGGCCCGGCGCAACCGAGATGCGGGCCACCGCGCCCACCAGCGCCTCGCCCGGGGGCAGCGGTTCGGCGGCCACCAGCGCGAATTCGGTCTTGGGGTTGAGCCGCGTGAGCCGGTCCAGCATCTCCGGACTCAGCTCCTTCATCGAATGCAGGAAGCGCTGTCGCACCTCCTCGGGTTGCAGCAGGCCGAAGCCGGCCCGCAACGGTTCGGCGTCCTCCGGACGCACCGGTCGGATCAGCACTTCGCGGCCGTTGGGCAATCGTTGGCGCTCGTGCCAAGGGGGGAGACGTTCGCGCGCAGCCATGGCCGGCATGCTCGCACAGGGCTTTCTTCGCGGGCTTCATGCCCTCTTCATGCCGTCTTCACGGACGCACGGCGTACGGCAACATCGCCGGTGTAGACTCCGCGCCCGTTTCCGTACCTGAGGCGTGCCATGGCCGGTGGTGGCGATTCGAATCGCGCGATCCTCTTCGCCCTGGGTGCCAACTTTGCGATCGCGGTGGCCAAGGGCCTGGCCGCCTTCGTGACCGGCTCCAGCGCGATGCTGGCCGAAACCGTGCATTCGCTGGCCGACTGCGGGAACTAGGGCCTGCTGCTGCTGGGCATGCGCCAGGCCAAGCGGCCGGCGTCGCCGGAATACCCGCTGGGCTACGGCAAGGCGATCTACTTCTGGTCGTTCCTGGTGGCGGTGATGCTGTTCACCGTCGGCGGCATGTTTTCGCTGTACGAGGGCATCCACAAGCTGCAGCACCCCGAACCGCTCAAGCAGTGGTACTGGGCGGCCGGGGTGCTGGTGTTCGGCATGCTGGCCGAGGGCGTGTCGATGCGCGCCTGCCTGCAGGAGGTCAACAAGTCACGTGGCGACCGCGGCCTGTGGCGGTGGTTCCGGGAAAGCCGCCAGAGCGAGCTGGTGGTGATCTTCGGCGAGGATCTGGCCGCGCTGCTGGGCCTGTCCTTTGCTCTGGTGGCGGTGCTGCTGGCGGTGGCCACCGGCAACCCGGTATGGGATGCGATCGGTACGCTGATGATCGGCGTGCTGCTGATCGTCATCGCCGTGCTGGTGGCGGTGGAGGTCAAGGCGATGCTGATCGGACAGAGTGTCGATCCCTTGCGCGAGCAGGCCATGCGGGCATTCATCCAGGCCCGGCCCGAGGTGACCCGCGTCATCAGCCTGATCACCCTGCAACTGGGCAACGAGGCGATGGTCGCGGTGCAGGCCCAGATGCGCGAGGGCGTCGACGCGCCCACGCTCGCCGCCCAGATCAACGCGGTCGAGCGCGCGATGAAGGTGGAATTCCCGGAGGTCCGCTGGAGCTTCTTCGAACCGGACCTGAGCCGGCCCGGTTAAGGGCGGCGCCGCCCGTCAATCCGCCTCGCGCAGCCAGTCCAGGCGACACGCCGCACCGGTTTCGCCAAGTGCGGCCACCAGCTGGGGCAGGGCGGCGCGCAGCGTGGCGTCGAAGTGCCACGGTGCGTTGAGCAGCAGCAGGCCGCTGCCGTTCATCCGCAGGGGGGAGTCGTCCGGGTGGACCATCAGCTCGGCCACCAGCGCCGAGCGCGCGGGCAGGGTCGCCGCACGGCGGAAGAACGGGTGCAGCGCGCGCCGCCGCTTGATCGGGTACCACACGGCATAGGTGCCCTGCGGCCACCGGCCCAGCGCGTCACGGAGCGCGCCGAGGATGGCGTCGAACTCCTCCAGCTGCGCCTCGTACGGCGGGTCGACCAGCACCAGCCCGCGATTGAACCGCTGCGTGGCCAGCCGCGGGGGCAGCAGGGCCTTCATTGCCGCATACCCGTCGCGCGCATGCACCGCGACACGGGTGTCCTGGGCGAACACCGCCTTCAGTTGCGCGGCCTCTTCCGGATGCAGCTCGCAGGCGGCGATACGGTCGTCCTCGCGCAGCGCGTGCGCCAGCAGCCAGGGCGATCCCGGGTAGGCGGCCGTGCCGTGCTCGGCGCGGCAGGCCTTGATCGCGGCCAGGTAGCGCGCGATGGCCGGGTGCCGCGGCGCCTCGGCGAGCAGGCGGGCAATGCCGCCCTCGGCCTCGGCGGTGCGCAGGGCCGAAGCGCTGTCGAGCGCGTACAGGCCCCGCCCGGCATGGGTATCGAGCGCGAACAGCGGCGCCGGCTTGGCGGTCAGTGCATCGCACAGCGCCAGCAGGGCGACGTGCTTGAAGACGTCGGCGTGGTTGCCGGCGTGAAAGGCGTGGCGGTAGTTCATGGCGCGCATCTTAGGGCCTGCCGCGCGGCAGACCCGCACCGGCGGATCCGCGCGGCCGGTCCGTGCCCCCGGCCACGTTGACGCATGGACAGCCTTTACGTCCTGCCGCGGAGTGGACAATGGACATCGTTCGGAGCACCTTCGACGCCCTCGATGCCCCAGACCGCCTCCACCCCGCGATGAAGACGCCGGACGTCCGCACTGTGGTCGGCCAGGCCATGGAGCCGTACCTGGACGACCTCGCGCGCCTGCGCATGACGGTCTTCCGCGAGTGGCCCTACCTGTACGCCGGCGATTACCGCTACGAGTTCGACTACCTGCAGACCTATCTGCGCTCGCCGTTCAGCCTGGCGGTGCTGGTGCTGGACGGGGGCCAGGTGGTGGGCGCGTCCACGGGCCTCCCGCTGGTGCACGAGGCGGCCGAGCTGGTGGCGCCCTTCGCGCAGTCGTCCGTGTTGCCGGAGGAGGTCTTCTACCTCGGCGAGTCGGTGCTGCTGCCGGCCTATCGCGGGCGCGGGCTGGGCCACCGTTTCTTCGAGGAGCGTGAAGCCCATGCACGGGCGCTGGGGGGCTACGCCTGGACCGGCTTCGCCACGGTCCTGCGCGACGACGCCGACCCGCGGCGCCCACCGTTCCATCGCGGCAACGAGGCCTTCTGGCGCAAACGCGGCTACCAGCCCCGTGCCGGGCTGACGCTGCCCATGCGCTGGCCGGAAGCGGACGTGGGCGATGTCGATCACGACCTGGCGTTCTGGATGCGCCCGCTGGAGCGTTTTTGACGGCCGCCGCGCTGACCGTCGCGGCCGCGCGCCACACCATCGGCGTGCCGGTGGATTTCGCGGCCTTCGCCGAGCGCCAGGCGGCGATGCTGCAGGCGGCCACCGACGCCGGCGCCCGGCTGGCGGTGCTGCCCGAATACCTGTCGCTGGAGCTGGGCGCGACGCTGCCGGTGCGCGAGCGGGCCGACCTGCACGCCTCCCTCGCGGCGCTGCAGCCATTGCATGGCGATTGGCTGCAGTTGTACGCGCGGCTGGCCCGCGACCTTCGGATGCACATCGTCGCCGGTAGCTTCCTCTTGGCGGTGGCGCCGGAGCGCTACCGCAACCGCAGCTACTGGTTTGCCCCGGACGGCCGCCATGGCTGGCAGGACAAGCTGCAGCTGACGGGGTTCGAGAAGCAGGCGGGCGTCATCGAACCCGGCGATGCGCTGAAAGTCTTCGAATGCGACCGCGTCCGCGTGGGCGTTTCGGTCTGCTACGACATCGAGTTTCCGCTGCCCGTGCGCGCGCAGTGCGAGGCGGGCGCACGCGTGATCGCCGTGCCCAGCTGCACCGACACCGAGGCGGGGGCCACGCGCGTGCGCGTGGGCGGGTTGGCGCGCGCGCTGGAGAACCGCTGCTTCGTCGCCCAGGCCGTGACCGCCGGCGACGCGCCATGGAGCCCCGCGCTGGACACCAACACCGGCGACGCGACGATCTACGCGCCCATGGACGTGGGATTGCCGGCCGACGGCGTGCTGGCGCGGGCGGCTGACGGGCAGGACTGGGCGGTCGCCAGGCTCGACCTGGCCGCGCTGGACGCCAGCCGCGCGCTGGCGCAGGTCGCCAACGACCGCGACTGGCCGGGGCAACTCGCGCCCGCGGTGCGGCGGGCCCGGCTGGATGCGCCGCCGCCCGCCTCCGACGGCTAGCCCACCGCCCAGATCGACGCCGAGGCCAGTCCGGTGCCGATGGCCGTGGCGGCCAGCACGTCGCTGGGGTAGTGCAGCCCCAGCACCACGCGGGAGGCGGCGACGCTGGCGGCGAAGGGCACCAGCAGCCACGCCAGCACCGGGTAGTGCGCGACCGCCACGATGCTGAAGGCCACCGCATGCAATGTGTGGCCGGAGGGGAAGCTGAACTCGTCCAGCGGCGCCACGGGCGCCAGGATGCGCGCGTCCGAAGCGCATGGACGCGGCCGCTTGGTCCACCGTTTCAGCACCTTGTACAGCGACAGCGCCATCACGCCGGTCGCCGCCAGGTGCAACGACGCCTGCAACCCGTGCATGCCATCGAGCAGCACCATCGCCGCCATCAGCGCGTACCAGAACACGCCGTCGCCGAGCCTGCTCACACAGGCGAAGTAGCCGCGGCAACCGGAGTGGCC
This sequence comes from uncultured Lysobacter sp., assembly GCA_966210725.1. Classification (GTDB taxonomy): domain Bacteria; phylum Pseudomonadota; class Gammaproteobacteria; order Xanthomonadales; family Xanthomonadaceae; genus Lysobacter_C. Next base: position 5,349 of record CBIHLN010000081.1, read on the forward strand.
GGCCCAGCGGTTGGCCCGCAGGCACCAGCCGGCGTCGCCCGCGGACAGGCGCTTATGCAGGGGCAGGCGATCCATCGCGTCCTCCTCGGGGCGTGAGGCCTTGCAGCAGGGCATCGAGGTCGGCGGCGACCTGCGCCGGGCGCAGGCTGGACACCGCGCGCCGGGCGGCGGCTCCGCAGGCGCCGCGCAGGCGGTCGTCGGCCGCCAGGCACACGGCGGCATCGATGAAGGCAGCGGCGTCGCCCGGCGGCACGCAGCCGCCGTGCAGGCCGTGCCGGAGGTGCTCGCGCGCGGCGCCGCAGTCGAACGCCACGGTGGCCACACCGCTGGCCATGGCCTCCACGGTCACGTTGCCGAAGGTTTCGCTGCGGCTGGGAAACAGGAACAGGTCGCCGCTGGCGACATGCGCCGCCAGCGCGTCGCCGTGCTGCATGCCGCGGAAGACGAAGTCCGGGTGCTCGCGCTGCAGCGCCACGCGCGAAGGCCCGTCCCCGATCCACACCAGCCGGGCATCGGGCCGCACGCGCTGGATGGCGCGGAACGCTTGCACGATCAGCCCCAGGTTCTTCTCCGGCGCGATACGGCCGACGTGGATCACCGCCAGCTGTGCGGCATCGACCCCCCATTGCGATCGCAACGCCGGGTCGCGGCGGTCGGGCGAAAAGCGGTGGGTGTCGACCGCGCGCGGCAGGCGCAGCGGGCGCCTGAAGCCGTGGGCGGAAAGCTCCGCGGCGAGCTCTCGCGTCGGCACCAGCGTCGCATCGCCCCGGTTATGGAACCGGCGCATCCACGCCCAGGCGATGCGTTCCAATGCGCCCAGCCCGTACTCGCGCATGTAGCGGTCGAAGCGCGTGTGCAGGCCGGTCGCCACCGGCACGCCCAGGGCACGGGCGGCGCGTACCGCGGACCAGCCCAGCGGGCCTTCGGTCGCCACGTACACGGCATCGGGCGTGTCGGCGCGCCAGTGGCGCCGCAGCCGTGCCCCGGCGGGCAGGCCGAAGCGCAGGCCCGAGTACAGCGGCAGCGGCAGGCCCGCCACGCGAAGCGCATCAGCGCCGGCATCGGCATCGGCGCCATGCTCGCCGGGCTGGCGCGGCCGTACCAGCGTGACGCGGTGCCCGCGTGCCTGCAGCCCCCGCTCCAGCGCACGCACGGTCAGGGCGACGCCGTTGACCTGCGGTGGATACGTTTCGGTGACGATCGCGTAGTGCATGCGCGGCTCCCCGGTACAGGGGCAGCGTGCAGGCGCGACGTGTAGCGGCGATGGCAGGCGGGTGACGTTGCGATGACGGTGCAGCGCCTGCCCGGCGCGCTCAGTCGGCCTCGATGACCAGCGTGATGCCGAGGTTCTGCATGTCCTCGGGCTCGCCCAGCAGGTCGGCGGCCAGCAGCGTGCGGGCTTCCAGCCAGCGCTTGCCGAGGGTCATGCGCAGCGTGTTGCCGTCGGCGACCAGGTCCAGCCGCGGGATCGGGTCGGCTTCGTGTGCACGATGCAGGAGCACCGCCAGGCGCAAAAGGGCGGCGCTGCGTCGCGCGGCTGCCAGCAGGCGGTCGGGCAGCGCATCGAACGCCGACTTGGGGATGCGCCGGCGGTGCACGCGCACCAGCGCCGCCAGGAACTGCTGCTGCTGGCGCGAGAAACCCGCAATGTCGGAGTGCTCCAGGATGTACGCGCCGTGCACGTGGTACTGGCTGTGTGCGATCGCCAGGCCCAGCTCGTGCAGGCGCGCGGCGCGCTGCAGCATCACGCGGTCGTCGTCGACCAGCGACCAGGCCTCCGCGACCTGGTCGAACAGCCGCAGCGCGGTCTGCTCGACCCGGGAGGCCTGTGCGTGGTCGATGGCGTAGCGGTGCATGAGCGCGGCCACCGACGCTTCGCGCGGGTCGTGCTTGCCGCCGCGACCCAGCATGTCGTACAGCACGCCTTCGCGCATGGCCGCCTTGCTGACCAGCATGCGCTCCATGCCCAGCGCCGCGAACGCGGCCTCCAGCACCAGCACGCCGCCGGCGATGACCGGGCGGCGGTCGGCCGACAGGCCGGGCAGGTCGATGGCGTCGACGTGGCCCGCGGCCAGCAGCCGGTCGCGCACCTGCGGCAGGGCCTCGGCCGTGACGGCGCCCTTGGTCAGCTTCATGGCGGCGCAGATCTCGCCGATGGCCTTGTTGGTGCCCGACGAGCCCAGCACCTCCTGCCAGCCCAGGCTGCGGTAGGTGCCGGCGAACTGCTGGAACTCGGCCGAGACTTCCGCCAGCGCCTCGCGCCAGCGCTTGCGTGTGAGCTTGCCGCCGGGGAAGAACCGGCGCGTGCTGGCGACGCAACCGACCTGCAGGCTTTCGCGTTCGATGGCCTCGAAGCCCGAGCCGATGATGCACTCGGTCGAGCCGCCGCCGATGTCGATCACCAGCCGCAGGTGGCCGTCCTTGGGCGGCTGTGCGTGCGCCACGCCCAGGTAGATCAGGCGCGCCTCCTCGCGGCCGGACACCACTTCGATGGCATGGCCCAGCGCGCTTTCGGCCGGCATCAGGAACGCCTGCGGCGCGGCCAGCCGGCGCACGGTGTTGGTGGCGATCGCGCGCACGCGCTGCGGTGGAATGTCGCGGATGCGTTGGCCGAAGCGCGCCAGGCAATCGAGGGCGCGGTCGCGCGCCTCCGGCGACAGGCCGCCCTTGCGGTCCAGGCCCTCTGCCAGGCGCACGGTCTCCCGGATCCGGTCGACCGTGCGCAGCTGCCCGAGCAGGTAGCGCGAGACCACCATGTGGAAACTGTTGGAGCCCAGGTCGACGGCTGCGAGCAGGTCACCGTCCTGGAGCGGGAGTCGGGCGGTGTGCAGCAGTCCGTTCATCGGTGCGAATGATCCGTCATCCGCACAGCCGCGCCAACAGCGCGGCCTGCGCCGAATGCGGCGGCGTGCCTTCGGCGGGCACCAGCTTCAGGTACTCGCCGTCGGGTTGCAGCTCCCAGGCATTGAGGTTGTCGGCCAGGTAGTTGTCAATGGCCTCGTCGGTGACGCGTGCGGCCACCTCCGGATCCAGCATCGGGAAGCACGTCTCCACCCGCCGCAGCAGGTTGCGCTCCAGCCAGTCGGCGCTGGCCCCGAACAGCTCGGGCGCGCCGTCGTTGCCGAACCAGTACACGCGGCTGTGCTCAAGGAAGCGGCCGACGATCGAGCGCACCCGGATGTTCTCGGACACACCGGGCAGGCCGGGCCGCAGCGTGCAGGCCCCGCGCACGATCAGGTCGATGCGCACGCCCGCCTGCGAGGCGCGGTAGAGCGCGCGGATCACCTGCGGCTCGTTGAGGGCGTTCATCTTGGCGACGATGCGTGCCGGCCGCCCCTCGCGCGCGATGCGGGCCTCGCGGTCGATCCGCATCAGCACGCCGGCATGCAGGGTGAAGGGGGACTGCAGCATGCACTTGAGGCGGATCGCCGGCGCCAGCCCCGACAGCTGCTGGAAGATCTGGTGCACGTCGTTGCCGATGTCCGGACGCGCGGTCAGCAGGCCCAAGTCGGTGTAGGCGCGTGCTGTGCCGGAGTGGTAGTTGCCGGTGCCCAGGTGCACGTAGCGGCGCAGCTTGCGGCCCTCGCGCCGCACAATCAGGAGCATCTTGGCGTGCGTCTTGTAACCGACCACGCCATAGACCACCTGCACGCCCGCTTCCTGAAGCCGGTCGGCGAAGCCCAGGTTGGCCTCCTCGTCGAAGCGCGCGCGCAGCTCCACCACGACGGTCACGTCCTTGCCGTTGCGCGCGGCCTGCACCAGCTGCTCGACGATCGGCGAGTCCTTGCCCGAGCGGTACAGCGTCTGCTTGATCGCCAGCACGTTCGGGTCTTCGGCCGCCTGGCGCAGCAGCTCCAGCACCGGCGTGAACGCGTCGAACGGGTGGTGCAGCACCACGTCGCCCTGGGCGATGCGCTCGAACATGCCCTCGATGCCCGCCGGCAGCCGCGGCTGGAACGGCGGGAACTTCAGGTCCGCGCGGCCGACCAGGTCGTACACCTGGATCACCCGGTTGAGGTTGACCGGCCCGTTGATGCGGTACACCGCGTTCTCGGGGAGGTCGAAGTTCTCCAGCAGCGTGCGCACGATGGGCTTGGGGCAGGCCTCGGCGATCTCCAGCCGCACCGCACGCAGGTAGCCGCGGCCGACCAGCTCGTCGCGCAGCGCCAGGGCGATGTTGTCGACCTCCTCCTCGTCGACCAGCAGCTCGGAGTTGCGGGTCACGCGGAACTGGTACGCGCCCTTGACCTCCATCCCCGGGAACAGCTCGTCGACGAACGTCGACAGCACCGCAGACAGGAAGACGAAGTCGTGCGCGCCGCCGGAGATGCGCTCGGGGATCTGGATGATGCGCGGCAGCGAGCGCGGCGCGCGGACGATGGCGAGGTTGCCGTCGCGCCCGAAGGCATCGCGGCCCTTGAGCACCACGACGATGTTGAGCGACTTGTTGAGGATCTTCGGGAACGGGTGCGCCGGATCCAGGCCGAGCGGCGACAGCACCGGCATGATCTCGTCGCGGAAATAGGCACGCAGCCAGCGCGTCTGGCGCGGCGTCCACGCATCGCGCGCGAGCACGCGCACGCCGGCATCGCCCAGCGCCGGGCGCAGCACGTCGTTCCAGCACTCGTACTGCGCCGCGACCAGGTCGGCGGCGCGGTCGTGGATGCGGTTGAGCACCGCGGTGGGCTCCAGCCCGTCCGCATGCGCGGTCAGGCCCAGCTCCTGCGCATGGCGCAGCGTGCCGGCGCGGATCTCGAAGAACTCGTCCAGGTTGGTGCAGCTGATGCACAGGTAGCGCAGCCGCTCCAGCAGCGGCACCTGCGGGTCCTGCGCCTGGGCCAGCACGCGGAAATTGAAGTCCAGCTGAGAGAGTTCGCGGTTGAAGTACAGCGAGCTGTCGCGCAGCGGGTCGTGTTCGGACGGCACTTCGATGCCGGCGAGGGTGGGCTGGGGGCGGTGCACGGGACGGTTCAACTCGGGACCTCGATGGGTTCGCGCTGGCGCACGCGCTCGGGGCCGAACACGCAGGCAAAGGTACTGCCATGTCCGACCTCGCTGCTCACGTCCAGGTGCGCCTGGTGCAGGTTCAGCACGTGTTTGACGATGGCCAGGCCCAGGCCGGTCCCGCCGCTCTCGCGCGATCGGCTGTTGGACACGCGGTAGAAGCGCTCGGTGAGGCGCGGCAGGTGCGCGGCGGGGATACCGTACCCGCTGTCGACCACTTCCAGCGCGACGCCTGGGCCTTCGCGGCGGAAGCGCACCGTGATCGTCCCGCCGGCCGGGGTGTAGCGCACGGCATTGCTGACCAGGTTGGAGAAGGCGCTGTGCAGCTCCTTGTTGGAGCCGAACAGGTCGACCCCCGCATCGTCCTGGACCGTGACTTCATGCCGCCCCTGGCTGAGCGCCATGGCCTCCCGGCGCAGCGTCCCCAGCATCGGCGCGATCGACACGGGCTCCTCGGCCGGCAGGCTGTCCTGCGACTCCAGCCGCGACAGCATCAGCAGGTCTTCGACCAGTTGGGTCATGCGCTGTGACTGGCGCTGCATCTCGGCCACCATCGGCGCCCAGTCCGGGTGCTCGGCCGGGTCCAGCATGTCCAGGTAGCCATGGACCACGGTCAGTGGCGTGCGTAATTCGTGCGAGACGTTGGCCACGAAATCGCGGCGCATCTGCTCGAGCTGCAGCAGGCGGCTGACATCGCGCGCCACCAGCAGCCACAACGACTCCGAGTACGGGATCAGGCGCAGGCTGAGGGTGGCGCCGGGGTTGAGCGGGGAGGCGACCTCGAGCGGCTCGGCATTGCGCCCGGTCGCCATCCAGCCGGCCAGCGGCAGCGGCTGCAGACGGGCGACGATCGGCGCGCCGATGTCGTCGGGATAGCCCAGGCCGAGCAGCGGTCCCGCGGCCTCGCTGAACCACACGATGCGCTGGGTATTGCGGTCGACGACGACGATCGCGTCCGGCAGAGCGGCCGCGGCGGCGCGGTAGGCCCGCAACATCTCCAGCAGGCGGCGCTTGCGCCCTCGCATCTCGGCCTGGGTGCGGTGGAGCAGGCGGTCCAGCTCGTTCCAGACGCCGTCGCCCTGGGGCGGTGCCAGCCGCTGGCGGGCCGTCAGGCGCAGCAGCACGCGCCGCAACCGCCAGTAATGCCAGGCCACCACGCCCAGCGCGGTGATCGCCACCACCGGCCACGGTTGGCCGACCGCCACCCCCATCACCGTCGCCAACGCAAGCACCCCGGCGAGGGTGCCGAGGGTGCGAAGCCAGGCGGAGCGGGCGCGGGGGGGCATGGTGGAGGTCGGGGCTAGGCGGGCTTAAGGG
>CBIHLN010000082.1:0-11438 GCA_966210725.1 uncultured Lysobacter sp.
GCCCCGCCATCGGCCGCGTCGCAGATCGAGGCGAGCACGTCGCCGGCCTCCACCGACGGCAGCTGGTCGGGATCGCCCAGCAGCACCAGCCGCGCACCGTCGGGCACGGCCTCGGCCAGCTTGCACATCAGCGGCAGGTCGACCATCGAGGCCTCGTCCACCACGACGGTGTCGAACGGCAGCGGTGTGTCGGCGTCGAAGCAGAAGCGCGGGCTGCCCGGAATCGTGCCGAGCAGCCGGTGCAACGTGGACGCGCCCTCGGGCAGCGCCTCCAGCCATGCGGGGTCGATGCCTTCGAGGCCGCGCAGGCGTCCCAGAGCGGCGCGCAGGCTTTCAGCCATGCGCTCGGCGGCCCGGCCCGTGGGCGCGGCCAGTGCGATACGCGGTGCCGGCCGACCGGACAGGGCCGCCTGCGCGACCAGCAGCACGAGCAGCCGCGCGATGGTGGTGGTCTTGCCGGTGCCCGGGCCACCCGTGACCAGCAGCAGCGAGGTGTCGAGCGCCCGGGTGGCCGCACGCGCCTGCAGGGCGTCGGCCGTGGCCGAGGGAAACAGCGCCTCGCGCACCGGCGCCAGCGCGGCCCCGTCGAACGCGGCCGGGGGCGTCGCGGCGATGCGCAGCAAGCGCCGCGCGAGGCGATGCTCGTAGTCGCGGTAGCGGCGCAGGTAGAGCAGCCCGTCCTCGAGCACGAGCGGTGCCGCCGCCGCGGTGCCGTCCGCGTCGGGCCGTGCCACCCACGGTGATCCAGCAAGCGCATCGCGCCAGGCCGCCGGTGCCGGCCACGGGATGTCGCCGTCCACCAGCAGCGCCGGGCGCGCGGGGTCGAAGGCGGCGTGGCCGTGCGACACCGCCAGCGATGCCAGGGCGGCACCGGCCAACACGGCATCCGGGGTCGCGGGGTCGAGCCGGCGCAGGCTCTGCGCGAAGGCGTGGTCCAGCGTGCGCAACGCGCCGGCCTGCGTGAGCGCCTGCAGCAGGCTCATGCGGCCACCTCGGCGGGGCGGCCTGCAAACAGTGCGTCCAGCGCTTCGACCAGCGCCGGCTCGAACCGCCACGCCTGCACGCCGGGCGCCTCCTCGCGCGTCGCATCCAGCCCACGACAGAACAGGTAGCGCACGCCACCGAAGTCGCGCGCGTAGTCGTAGCCATCGCCCAGCCGGAAGCGCAGCCAGCGGTGAAGGGCCAGCGTGTAGATCAGCGCCTGCAGGTCGTACTCGCTGTGCGCCATCGCATCACTCAGCTGCGCGGGGCCATACCCCGGCAGGCGGTTGGACTTGTAGTCCAGCACGTACCAGCGCCCGTCGTGCACGTAGGTCAGGTCGATCAGGCCCGTCATCAGGCCTTCCAGCCGGTGGCGCAGGCCGAAGCCCTGGCGCCCGCGCAGCAGGCCGTGGCGGTGCAGCAGTGCGATCAGCGCATCGACGCGGGTCGGTGCGAGCGCGAACTGGAATTCCATTTCGGCGCGACGCGCGTCATCCGGTACATCGGCGAGGCGCACGCCCTCGGGCAGCGGCGCGGTCAATGTCTGCCCCACCAGTGGCGTGAGCACGGCCACGCCGTCGTCGATGTCGCCGTCGGCATAACCGGCCGCGCGCAGGCGCTCAACGAGGAGGTCGACATCGTGTCCGGGTGCCGGCGCGTCCAGCGTCCAGCCGGCCCAGCCGGCGAAGTCCACGCGCTCGAGCACGTCGTGCAGCACCACGCCGAAGCGCGCGCCGGCGAAACGCGGATCGAACGCGTCGGTTCTCGCCCCGTCGACGTCGCCCGGGTCGGGCGCGGGCTCCGGGCCGGCTTCGTCCTGCCCCCCGGCGGCCGGCTGCGTGGCCGCGCTGGAGGCGTCGCCCGCACCGTCGGCGTTGGCCAGCTGGGTGAAGCTGTACACCCACCAGTCGCTGGCGAGCGCGCGGGTCGCGGTGCGCGCGGGTGGCACGGCGTCCCCGGACGCCGGCGGCAACCAGGGCAGCGTGTCGGGCGGCATGCGGCGGTCGATTTCGATGGCGCCATCGGCGGCGGCGGCCAGCGCATCCGGGTCGGCGATCATCGCGGCGATGGCGGACCTGGCCTGTTGGTAGAACGCGCCGCCCGCCAGCCATAGCGCGTGGCGCGCACGCGTCAGGCCGACGTAGAGCAGGCGCGCGTCCTCGGCCCGTTGCCCCGTCTCCCATTGCTCTTTGGCCGCGTTCCATCCCGACTGCGACGGCAGCAGCTTCCAGTGGAGGGTGCGCGTCCCGTCGCGCGATACGGTGACGTGCCGGCCCGCGTCACGGGGCTTGCCGCCGACAGCGGCGAACGGCAGGAACACCAGCGGGTACTCCAGGCCCTTGCTCTTGTGCAGGGTCACGACCTGCACCCGGTGCGCGTCCGATTCCAGCCGCAGCAGCTGGCTGTCGCCATCGCTGCTCGCCTCGGCGATCGACCGTGCCAGCCAGTCGACCAGGCCGTGCAGGCCCAGCGCGCGCGCCTGCGCCTCCTGCAGCAGTTCGGCCAGCTGCAGGTAGTTGGTGAGGCGGCGCTCGCCGTCGAGCAGGCCCAGCAGGCGCGCCGCGTGCTGCGCGCACAGGTCGTTGACCAGCGCCAGCGGGCCGCCGCGTTGCAGGCGCTCGCGCCAGCCGATGGCGGCCAGCCGCCAGTGGTTGAGTGCATCGCTACTGCCGCCTTCGGACAGCGCGTCGAGAGCAGCGACCTGAGACGCATCCAGTCCGATCAGCACCGTGGACAGCGCGGTCCGCAGGCGGCCGTCGTCGGCGCCGTGCAGCACCGCCAGCAGCAACGCATGCAGCTCGCGTGCCTCGTCGGTCGCGAACAGGCTCTGCTTGCCCGCCGCCACCGCGGGAATGCCGGCCAATGCCAGCGCCTGGCGGATGCGCGTGGCCTCGCTGTGCGAACGCACCAGCACCGCGATGTCGCCCGGCTGCACCGCACGGCCGTCGAGGGTGGCGTTGCCTTCGCGGGCGTCGGCGAGCACGCGGTGGATCGCCGCCACGCACGCGCGGGTCGCCAGTTCGCGCGAGCGCCCCGCGCTGTACGGCTTCGGCTTGCCCTTGGCGTCGACCTGGTCGGGCGCAGGCGCCTGCCACAGCGTCAGCGCGGGCGCCGGCCGGCCATCCCGCAGGTAATCCTCGTCGCTGCGGGTACCGCCGGGGCGGAGGTCCTGGAAGCGGATGCGCGGGTCCACGAACGGCGGCGCATCGGCACGCCCCGCCTGCGCGTACAGCGCCGAGATCGCGCGCAACACGCCGGGACGGGAACGGAAGTTGGTCGACAGCGGCGGTGCCCCGTCCGCGGTGTCGCGCGCGGCGAGGTAAGTGTCGACATCGCCGCCGCGGAAGCCGTAGATCGCCTGCTTGGGATCGCCGATCACGAACAGCGCCGGCGCGCCGCTGGCCGCGCCGAACACGCGTTCGAAGATGCGCCACTGCCGCGGGTCGGTGTCCTGGAACTCGTCCACCAGTGCGACGGCATACTGCGCGCGCAGCCGCGCCACCAGCGCGTCGGCGTACGCGCCGTCGAGCGCATCGGCGACGCGGTCGATCAGGTCGTCGTAGGTCTGCACGCGCTGCTGCCGCTTGAAGCGGGCCAGGCGCGTGCGGGCATCGTCGCGCAGCGCGTGCAGCAGTTCGACACGGCGCGCGTCCTGCCATTCCGCCACGGCGGTCAGCGCGTCCAGGTAGGCCGGCACGGCATCGCAGACCGGCGAATCCGGCGTGGGGCCCTTGGCGGTCTTGTTCGTCCTGTCGACAAGCGTTTCGCGGCTGAGGTGGCCAAGCTTCGCGTGCACGAATGGCGCGTCGGGATCGCCCGCCTCGCACCACGCATGCAACGCGTCGAACAGCGCGGCGATCCAGTTGGCCTTGTAGCTGCCGCCGTGCAGCACCTTGCCCTCGACGGCCGACAGCAGGGATGCGCGGAACTCGTCGCCATGCGCACGGAACGCCTCCGCCAGCGCGGCACCCGTCGCGCGCAGGCGCGGCGCGGGGTCGGTCGGCAGCCCGGCCAGTGCCGGACGCAGCGTGCGTTCGCGCACCAGTGGCGGCAGGTCGCCGGCCAGCGCCAGCGGGCCGCCGCTCCACATCGCCAGCAGGTCGTCTGCGGCGCCGGCGGTGGCGCCATGCGCGCGCCACAGGTCGGCGGCGATGGCCTCGCGCAGCGTCGCATCGTTGGCCAGCAGCTCGGGGGCGTCGAACCCCTGTCCGGCCTCCAGCGCATGCTCGCGCAGCACGCGCGCGCAGAACCCGTGGATGGTGAAGATCGCCGCCAGGTCGATGTCGTTGGCCGCCACCTGCAGCCGGCGGCGCAGGGCATCGGCCGACTCCGCGCCGCCGTCCAGGTGCGCGGCCAGCACGGCGTGGGTCAGCACGGCGTCCGGCGGCGCACCGTCGGGCAGCAGCGCACCGACGAGGTCGGCCGCCAGCAGCAGGCGCGCGCGGATGCGGGTGCGCAGCTCCTGCGTCGCCGCCTCGGTGAAGGTGACCGCGAGGATCTGCCCGATGCGCAGGCCACGCTCCACCACCAGCCGCACCACCAGCGTCGCCAGGGTGAAGGTCTTGCCGGTGCCGGCGGACGCCTCGATGGCGCGCACGCCGTCCAGCGGCAGCGTGAGGTAGGGATCGGGCGCGGTGGCGTCGCTCACTCCGCGTCCTCCGTGTCCAGGTTCGCGGCGAGCGCCTGCATGGCCTCCGCGTCGGTGCCGTCGTACGCGGCGCCCGACACCACGGCGAGGTAGATCGTCAGCGCCAGGTCGACGAACGCGGCCTGGGTGGCGCCGTCGCCGAACGGATCGCGGCCCCGCAGCGCCAGCCGCAACGCATCGACGTCGCGCTCGCTCCAGCTGCGTTCGCTGCCGCGCCACCTCCTGGCGGCGGCGTCCAGGCCTTTCTCCAGCGTGGGCGCGTTGAACAGCTCCCAGCCGGCGTAGGGCGCGAACGGCAGCGGCTCGCGCAGACCCTTCTCGCGCAGTGCCACCAGCGCGCGCAGCAGGCCACGCGCCGCGTCCGCGTCGAGATCGGGCCGACGGTGCGGCCCCGGACCGGCGTCGCCGCCGTCGTGGAACTCGACCAGCGACACGTCCAGGCCCGCCGCGCGCGCGAACAGCCAGTCCAGGCCGTTGCGGATCGAGGACGGGCCGTTGGGCGCGTCGAACCGGATGCGGGCGATGCCGTGCGGGTACACGTCGGCCACGCGGCCGTGCAGCACGGTGCCGTCGAGATCGACCTCGAGCCGCGGCGCGTCGGCGGTGGTCGCGCCGCGCCAGTCGCGGAACGCATCGGCATAGCGGGCGACGTCGCCCCGCACCTGCTCCAGCGTACGCCGGCCGAGCGGGCCCGAGGGCAGCACCCCGCGTGCGCGCAGCAGTGCGTGGGTGGTGGCGTCGTCATCGCCGCGCAGGCAGGCCTCGAACACCGCGCGTTGCAGTACTTGGCGCGCCAAGCCGCGGCCGGGTGCCAGCAGCGGTTCGACATCGCCTTCCGGCGCTTCGATGTCCGGCAGGCGCAGGCCGAGGCGATGGCGCAGGAAGGCCTCGGCCGGCGCCTGCAGGAAGCGTCGCAGGGTCTCCAGCGGCAGACGGTGCTCCGCGTCCGCCGGCAACGGGTCCAACGCATCGCCGAACCACGCCGGCAGCGGCACGCGCCGCTGCGCGGGCTGCGCCGCGGCCGGCCACCACGCCTGGCGATAGGAGAACCGGCGCGGCTCATCGCCGGCGCCGAACGCGGCCGGCGCGAACGGTTGCAGCGGATGCCGCACCACCAGCTGCGCCTGGGCATCGGCACCGGGCGCGTGTTGCGCCGCCGCCGCGGCGAGCAGCTCGGCCACCAGCACCGACGGCTCGCGCACGCTGCCGTCGCGCGGGTCGGCGCCGCGGTAGCTGACGTAGAACACGTCCTGCGCGGCGGCGAACAGCTGCAGGAACAGGAAGCGGTCGTCGTCGCGCGTGGAGCGGTCGCCGGTGCGGCGCTGCTCGCTGCCCAGCTCCGCCGTGAGCCGGTTGAGGCCGGCGGCCGGGTCGCGACGCGGGAACTCGCCGTCGTCCATGCCCAGCAGGCAGATCACGCGGAACGGTAGCAGCCGCATTGGCACCATGCGGCCGATGCTCATCCCGCCGGTCAACAGCGGTGCACGGGTGTCGGATTCGGACAGCACGCCGGCGAAATGCGCGCGCACGGCCTCGGCCGGCACCGTCCCCTCGAACCCCGCGCGGCGCGCGTCGGCCGCGAAGGCGTCGACCAGTTGTCGCAGGCGGTCGAGCGCGCGTTGCGTCGCCGGCAGCGACGGCGGGCGCGGCAGCAGGCTGTCGAGCAGGCCGATCAGCCGGTCGCGCCAGGCCTCGGGCGTGATCGCTTCGGCCAGCGCGGTGGTCTGGCGCGCGAGCACGCGCAGCAGGCGGATCAACGTGTCGAGCGCATCGAGCGCGCGGCCTTCCAGCTCCGGCAACGGCGCCACCACCTGCCCGGAGGCCGTCACGACCGGCGCATCGCTGCCGCTGGCGTGGCCCAGCAGCAGCCGGTCCAGCGCGAAGGCCCAGGTGTAGGCGTCATCGGCCGGCGCGTCCAGGCGCGCGCGGTGCGCGGCGTCCAGGCCCCAGCGCGCGCCGGCCGCCTGCAGCCAGTCGCGCAGGCGCGCGAACGCGGCCGCGTCCAAGCCGGCGGCATCCGCCAACGGCGGGCTGGCGAGCAGGTCGAGCGTTTCCTCCAGGCCAAAGCGCGACACCGGCAACGCCAGCAGTCGCATGAACACCTCGGCCAGCGGCTCGCCGGCCAGCGGACTGGCATCGGCCAACGCGTAGGGGATGGCGTCGTCACGGCCGCGGCTGCCGAACACCGCCTCGAAATACGGCAGGTACGGGTCGATGTCCGGCGCCAGCACCGCGACCTCGCGTGGTTGCAGCGGTGGATCGAAACGAGGGTCTTCGAACAGCGCACGCAGCTGGTCGTGCAGCACCTGCAACTCACGCAGGCGCGTGTGGCAGGCGTGCACCTGCAGGCTCGGGTCGTCGCGGCGCACGGCGGGCAGGCGCGTGCGCGGGTCGCCGGCGGTGGGCTCGACGGGCGGCGACGGCCGGCGGTGGAACAGGTCCGACTGCAGCCGCCGCAGCAGGCTGCCGTGCAGCGCGCCGCCGCCCTCGAACGGGTCGACATCGCCGCGGATCTCCGCGCTCGGGTGCACGACTTCGTAGCCGCCCAGCAGCGCCATGAAGTCGCGCCCCGCCGCACCCCAGGCCTGCAGCAGCGGGTTCTCGCCGGCCACCGCATCGGCGCCGGACGTGCGCACGCGCTGCAGGTCGCCCCAGTAGTCGCGGCTGGAGGACGGCACGTAGAAGTGCAGCGTGCCCACGCGCGCCTGCGTGGCCAGCACGCGCAGCACGTCGGGCGAGACGTTGAGCGTGGCGAAGGCGAACAGCCGCGCCGGCAGCCCGGCCGGCAGCGCGGATCCCGCACCCTCGAACCGGTCGAGGTACTGCTGGATGCGGCGGGCGCGGTGCGCGTCGCCGCTGGCAATGCGTCGCCAGAGCACGGCCTGCGGGTCGTCCGGGTCGGCGCCGGCGTCCCAGCGCAGCAGCCAGTCACGGCGCCAGGCCTGGTACTTCTCGAAGATGCCGCCCAGCTCGCCGGCCAGCGCCCAGGGCTTTACCGGGTCGCCGTCGGACAGGTACGACCGCAGCGCAGCCATGGCAGGCACGGCGAGCACCGCGTCGTCGGTCAACGCGTCGTACAGGCGCCAGCGCAGCGCCGCGGCATCGAGGTCATCGCCATCGCCGGGCACGTTGGCCTGGAGCGCACGGGCGACGAACTCGCCGGGGGTCAGGAACTCCAGGTTGGCGGCGATGCCGTACTCGGCCGCGAGCGTCGCCTGCAGCCAGCGGCGCATCGCCACCTGGGGGATCAGCACCGTGTCGGGTGCCAGCAGCGGCTGGCCCGGCGCGGGCGTGCGCAGCTCCGCCGCCACCAGCCCCGCCAGCACCTCCAGTGAATTGGAGTGGTACAGGCGGAAGTCGGGCGCGGTCGGCATGGCGTGCATCTTGCCGCAGCGCGGTCGCAGGCCGCGAGACAGGCCGTTGCGCGCGCCAGGGCGGGCACCGGTGACGGCCTCTGCGACAATGCGCCGACAAGCGCGGTTCAGCCGGCCCCGGCCAAGCTGCGCGTGTTTTGCCTACGCGCGGCCTTGCCGTCGCGCGCCCGCGACCCCACCCACCGGTGCCCATGGATCCCAACGCCCCCATCGTCCGCCTGGCCGGTGTCCGCCTCGATCGCGGCGGACGCACCGTGCTGCGCGACATCGACCTCACCGTCCCGCGCGGGCAGGTGGTGGCCGTGCTCGGGCCGTCGGGCAGCGGCAAGTCGACGCTGCTCGCCGCGCTGACCGGTGAGCTGGAACCGGCGGCCGGCACCGTCGAGGTGCTGGGCCAGCCCGTCCCGCGCCGCATGCGCGCCCTGCTGGAGTTGCGCAAGGGCATCGGCGTGCTGCTGCAGGGCAACGGCCTGCTGACCGATCTCACGGCGGCCGAAAACGTCGCGCTGCCGTTGCGCACGCACACCGATCTTCCCAAGGCGGTGATCGACCGGCTGGTGCGGATGAAGCTGCACGCGGTGGGCCTGCGCGCCGCCGCCGACGCCTACCCGCGCGAGCTGTCCGGGGGCATGGCGCGGCGTGTAGCGCTGGCGCGTGCGCTGGCGCTGGACCCGCCGCTGATGGTCTACGACGAGCCGCTGACCGGGTTGGACCCGATCGCGTCCGGCGTGGTGATGGACCTGGTGCGCCGCCTCAACGACACGCTCGGCCTGACCAGCATCGTGGTCACCCACCACGTGCACGAGACCCTCCCGGTCGCCGACCACGCCCTCGTGATCGCCAATGGCGGCATCGTGTTTTCCGGCGCGCCGGCGCAACTGCAGGCCAGCACCGACCCGCTGGTGCGGCAGTTCCTGGACGGCCAGCCCGACGGGCCGATCCCGTTCGATGCCGCCCCGCGCGGTGCCACCGTGCCCGAGGCCGCCTGATGCCCTTCGTTGCCGCCACCCGCTCGGTCGGACGCGCCGGGCTGTTCACGCTCTCGGTGCTGCGCGCATCGAAGCCGACCGCCGACTTCCTGCGCGAGCTGGTCCGCGAGATCTACAAGATCGGCGCGCGCTCGCTGCCGATCATTGCCGTGGGCGGTGCGTTCGTGGGCCTCTCGGTGACGCTGCTGGGCTACCGCGCACTCGACACCTACGGCGCCGCCAACCAGGTCAGCGCGATGCTCGGGCTGGGGCTGTACCGCGAGCTGGGCCCGGTGCTGACGGCGCTGCTGTTCGTCGGCCGCGCCGGCAGCTCGATCGCGGCCGAGCTGGGCCTGATGCGCGCCACCGACCAGATCACCGCGCTCGGGCTGATGGCGATCGACCCGGTCGGCAAGGCGGTGGCGCCGCGCTTCTGGGCGGCGGTGCTGTGCGTGCCGCTTCTGACGGCGTTCTTCTGCAGCCTGGCGATCAGCGCGAGCTACTTCGAGGCCGTGCACGTGATCGGCGTGGAGTCGGGCGTGTTCTGGCAGGTGCTCCAGGACAGCGTCGACTTCGGCAAGGACTTCGCGATGGCCTTCGCCAAGGCCGCGGTGTTCGGCGCGATCGCGGCGCTGGTCGCGGCCTACGTGGGATTCCACGCCGAGCCGACCATCGAGGGCACGTCGATCGCCACCACCAAGGCGGTGGTGAACGCCTCGCTGCTGGTGCTGATGTTCAATTTCGTGATGTCGGCGCTGCTGTTCCGTTGATGCGATGCCTTCGCAAAACCCCGCACGTCCCTGTGCGGACTTCCCAATGCAACACCCGCCCGATGGCGGGTTGAGGTGACCTCCATGTCCTCCCGAGCCCCCCGCATCGAATTCGCCGTCGGTGCCTTCCTGCTGCTGGCGCTGGCGTCGCTGCTGGTGCTGGCGATCGCCTCCACCAACGGCAACTTCGGCTTCGGCGGCGACCGCTACGAGGTCACCGCGCGTTTCACCAACCTCGGCCCGCTGCGCCCCAACGCGCCGGTCAAGGTCGGCGGCGTGACGATCGGCCAGGTCCGCGACATCACGCTGGACCCGGTCAAGCTCGATTCGGTTGTGACGCTGGCCATCGACAACCGCTATGCCGACCTGCCGGCCGACACCAGCGCCGCCATCCTCACCAGCGGCCTGCTGGGCGAAAGCTACGTCGGCCTGGCGCCCGGCGGCGACCCGGACCCGCTGAAGGACGGCGACGAGATCTTCCTGACCCAGCCGTCGGTGGACCTGATGCAGCTGGTCGGCAAGTACATGTTCAGCGGCGGTGCGGACAATGCCGCCGGTGACGACACCGCGGCCGACCCGGCCGCACCGGCCGACGGCGGCTCCGGCGACGACGTGCCGCCGTACCTCCAGTAGCCCCTCTCCAGACGCTGTCCCACGGCGACGGCCCGCCCCTCCCCCAGGAGCACACCGCATGAAGCAGACCGCCATTTCCCTCGTGATCGCCAGCGCCCTGCTGGCCGCCACCCCCGTGCTGGCCCAGCAGGCCGCACCCAACCAGGCCGCACAGACGCGCCAGGCCGGCTCGCCAAGCAAGCTGGTGCTCGACAACAGCACGCGCATCCTGAGCACGCTGGAGTCCCGCCGTGCCGAGTTCACCCGCGACCGCGGCGCGTTGCGCCAGTTCGTCTCGGGCGAGTTCAACCAGATGTTCGACCGCGACTACGCCGGCCGGCTGGTGCTGGGCGCGCATGGCCGCGGCGCGTCCGATGCGGACGTCAAGCTGTTCTCCGATGCGCTGGCCGACAACCTGATGCAGCGCTACGGCTCGTCCCTGCTCGACTTCAACACGCGCCTGCAGGTGCGGGTAAAGTCCGAGACCCCGCTGCGCGGCGGCGCCATCATGCGGGTCTCCACCGAGATGCTGCGCCAGGGCGGCGAGCCGATCCCGGTCGACTACCTGATGCGCAAGAACGGCGATGCCTGGAAGGTGTTCGACGTGATGGTGGAAGGCGTGAGCTTCGTGCAGACCTTCCGCAACCAGTTCGACACGCCGCTGAGGCAGAAGTCGATCCCGCAGGTCGCCGCCGAGCTCAAGGCCGGCAAGCTCAACGCCAGCGCCAACTGAGTGGCCGCACCCACGGCCACCGTGGTCCGCGACGGCAACGCGCTGGTGTTCACCGGCGCGTTGTCGCGTGAGGCGTGCGCGTCCGCCTGGAAACAGGCGCACCCGATGCTGGGTGCGGACGTGGACACGTTCGACCTGCGCGCGGTCGAGCGCATCGACAGCGCCGGCCTGGCCCTGCTGGCCGAACTGGCCGGACGGTGCGATGGCGTGGACGTGCTCGGCACGCCGGTCGGCCTGGCCGAGCTGCGCGCCGCCTACCGCCTGGACGGTGCGCTGGCCTTCGGCGGCTGAGACGCACGCCGGCTTCAACACACTGTTCCCCCCGCGGCGCCCCCGGGCGTGGCCGGCCTC
>CBIHLN010000083.1:0-11394 GCA_966210725.1 uncultured Lysobacter sp.
ACGCCTGCTCCGGCAGGTGGTCGTACTCGCCTTCGACGATGCCCTTGAAGCCGCGCGCGTCGGTGCCGGCGGCAACGGCATCAACGCCGGTAGACCCAGTGCCGCGAGAGCAGGAAGCCGACGCCGCCCAGCACCAGCTCCACGCCGGGCTTGGCCAGCCACGTCCATTTGAGGCCCACCGCATCGTCGATCGCGCCGATCGCCCAGGTGCTGATCAGGGTGGTCAGCAGCCACATGAGCACGAAGCGCGCGAACTGCCGCCGTCCGATCCGGGTGTCGTCGCCGGCAAAGGTGATCCGGCCGTTGAGCCAGAACCCGAGCAACGCGCCGCTGATGCGCCCGGCGATGTTGGCCGGTTCCACGGGAAGGCCCAGGTGGCTCAGACCCACCATCACGCCCCAGTCCACCAGCCATTGGACCACGCCGATCACCAGGTAGTGCCGCCCCTGCCGCCCCAGGCTCATGCGGCGCACCGCCTGCGCGTGCGCGGCATGCCCACGCCTGCAGGCGCGGGCACGGTCGGAGACGGGGACGGCACGGCGTTTCCGCGGCGCGAAGGGGACATGGGAGGTCGCGGCACCGCGGCATCCTAACAGCGCCGCCGGCTAGAATCCGCCCTCCGGTTCCACGTCCCCAGGAGTTGCCATGCCCGCACCGCTGCACGTCGTCATCCTCGCCGCGGGCGAAGGCAAGCGCATGCGCTCTTCCGTGCCCAAGGTGCTGCAGCCGATCGCGGGCCGCCCGATGCTGGGTCATGTGATCGACACCGCACGCGCGCTCGACCCGGCCGGCATCCACGTGGTCTACGGCCACGGCGGCGATGCCGTGCGCGAGGCGTTCGCCGCCGATGCGAACCTGCACTGGTCCGAGCAGGCCCGGCGCCTGGGCACCGGCCACGCATTGCAGCAGGCGATGCCCGACGTGCCGTCCGATGCGCGCGTGCTGGTCCTCTACGGCGACGTGCCGCTCATTACCGCCGACACGCTGCGCCGCCTGCTCGAGGCGCCGGGCCGTATCGCGGTGCTGGTGGCCGACCTGGACGATCCGACCGGCTATGGGCGCATCGTGCGCGACGCCGAGGGGAAGGTGTCGCGAATCGTCGAACACAAGGATGCCGACGATGAGCAGCGCGAGATCCGCACCGTCAACACCGGCATCCTGGTCGCCGACGGCGAGCCCCTGCGGCGCTGGCTCGACGGCCTGGACAACGAGAATGCGCAGGGCGAGTACTACCTGACCGACGTGTTCGCCGCCGCGAGCAGCGAGTACAACGCCGCCGAGATGGTGCACGTGCGCGAGCCCGTCGAGGTCGAGGGCGCCAACGACCGCTGGCAGCTGGCGCAACTGGAGCGTGCGTTCCAGCTGCGCGCCGCGCGGGCGCTGTGCGTGGACGGCGCGCGCCTGGCCGACCCGGCGCGCATCGACGTGCGCGGCACCGTCAAGGTCGACCGCGATGTCGCCATCGACGTCGACGTGGTGCTTGAAGGCGACATCGAACTGGCCGAAGGCGTCGTCATCGGTCCGTTCTGCCGCCTGCGCAACGTGAAGCTGGGCCCCGGCACCGAGGTGCGCGCGCACTGTGACCTCGACGGCGTGGTCGTCGAGGGCGCCGCCACCATCGGCCCGTACGCGCGCCTGCGCCCCGGCACCGTGTTGGCCGACGGCGTGCACATCGGCAACTTCGTCGAAACCAAGAACACGCGCCTGGGCGTGGCCAGCAAGGCCAACCACCTGACGTACCTGGGGGACGCGGTGGTCGGCAGCGGCGTCAACATCGGCGCCGGCACCATCACGTGCAACTACGACGGCGCGAACAAGTCGACCACGACCATCGAGGACGGGGCCTTCATCGGCTCCAACAGCGCGCTGGTGGCCCCGGTGACGATTGGAAAGCAGGCGACGGTGGCTGCCGGCTCGGTGATCACCCGCAACGCCCCCGACGGCAAGCTGAGCGTGGCGCGCGCGCGGCAGTCGGTGATCGACGGCTGGCAGCGGCCGAAGAAGAAATAGCCAGCCGCCGCGTATCCCCAACTGTAGGAGCGGCTTCAGCCGCGATCGTGGCCCCGCAACCAGTGACCGGTTGTTGATCGCGGCTGAAGCCGCTCCTACAGGGGGAGCGTCGACTTCGTGTAGGAGCGACGCGAGTCGCGACCGCGCGACTCCGGTCAAGCGCGCATCGCGACTCACGTCGCTCCTGCAAAGGTTCGGGGATTCGATCGCGGCTGAAGCCGCTCCTACCGTGACATCGATGCACGGTGCCGCGGCGCTAGTCCGGCAGCACCATCGACACGCACAGCCCGCCGCCGTCACGGTTGAGCAGGGCGATGCGCCCGCCGTGCGCTTCGGCGATCTCGCGGGCCAGCGCCAGCCCGAGGCCCGTGCCGTTGCGCTTGGTGGAATAGAACGGCAGCAGCGCATTGGCCAGCACCGCCTCGCTCATGCCGGTGCCGCGGTCGAGGATGTCCAGGCGCCACGCGTCGGGCAGCCGGCGGATCGCCAGGGCGACGTCGCCGGCGGCCGAGCCCGATTCGTGCGCGTTCTTGAGCAGGTTGATGACGCTCTGTTCCAGCTGTACCAGGTCGACGCGTGCGATTCCCTCGGGCGTGCCCTCGCAGCGGAACTCCACCTGTTCGCGCAACTGGGCGACAAAGCGCGACCACTGCACCGGCTCGCGACGCGGGGCGGGCAGCTTGGCGAAGCGCGCGTAGTCGCGGATGAAGCCTTCCAGGTGGCGCGCGCGGTCCTCGATGGTCGCCAGCGCGGTCGGCAGCTTCTCGAGCTGGCCGCGACGCAGCAGCTCAGACCCCGAGTGCGCCAGCGATGCGATCGGTGCCAGCGAGTTGTTGAGCTCGTGGCTGATGACGCGGATGACCTTCTTCCAGGTCTGCACTTCCTGCCGCCGCAGCTCGGCGGTCAGCACGCGCAGCAGGATCAGCTCGTGGCGGCGGCCGTTGAGTCGGAACTGGCGGCGGGCGAGGTGGTAGATGTCCTCGTGGTCGGCGTCGCCGACGGTGAACATGCCGTCGCCGCCGCGCTCGAAGGCCTCGCGCACGGCGTCGGCCGCGGTGGCGATCAGCGCGTCGAAGTCGTGGCCCTCCAGCTTGTGGCCTTCGCCCAGCAGCTTGCGCGCGGCGATGTTGCCCAACACGATGCGCCGCGCCGGATCGACCAGCACCATGGCGACCGGCGTGTTCTGCACCATCGTGTCGAGCAGCAGCTCGCGCTGGACCAGCGCCAGGCGCTGCTCGCGAAGCGCATCACCCAGCCGGTTGTGGGCCTCGACCAGGTCGGCCAGTGCGCCCCGCCCGCGCCAGGCCAGTCCGAAACCGAAGTCGCCGTCGCGGTAACTGGCCACGCTGCCCGCCAGCGCGCGGAACAGCGCGTTCATGGGCGCGAAGGCGCGCCGCACGTGGTAGGCCAGCAGCGGCGCCAATACCGCCACGGCCGCCGCGGCCGCCATCCACGGCTGCGGCACCAGTGGCCGCAGCAGCGTGGCCAGGGCGGCGGCGGCCACGAGGTAGGCGATCGCCAACCCGGTGAAGACCAGGCTCAGCGGCAGGTGGCGGATCAGCCGCATGCCGGCCTCAGTCCCGTTTGATGCCGAGGCGGTCGAGGCGGCGGTACAGCGCCTGCCGGGACAACCCCAGTTCCGCGGCGGCCTGCGCCATGACGCCGCCATGGCGCGCGAGCACCGCTTCGATCTCCGCGCGGTCCGGCTCGTCACTGGCGGCCGGCGGCCGTGCGGCCGGTGGCAGGCTCAGGTCGGCGGCACCGATGACCTCGCCGCGCGCCAGCAGCGCCGCACGCTGCAGGGTGTTGCGCAGTTCGCGCACGTTGCCGGGCCAGGCATGGGCTTTGAGCGCGCGCTCGGCGTCCTCGCCCAGACGTTTGCCCTCGCCCAGGGCCTGCAGGAAGTGGCGGGCCAGCGGCAGGATGTCGTCGACCCGCGCGGCCAGCGGCGGGATCTCGATCTGGATGGTGTTGAGCCGGTAGTAGAGGTCCTCGCGGAACCGGCCGTCCGCGATCATTGCCGCGAGGTCGGCGTTGGTCGCGCTCACCACGCGCACGGCCACTTGGCGCTCGCGGTTGGAACCCAGCCGTTCGAAGCGGCCGGTCTCCAGCACGCGCAGCAGCTTCATCTGCCCGGCCGGGGGCAGGTTGCCGATCTCGTCCAGGAACAGCGTGCCGCCGTCGGCCGCCTCGAACTTGCCCTCGCGCGCCTTGTTGGCGCCGGTGTAGGCGCCGGGTTCGCTGCCGAACAGCTCGGCCTCGATCAGCTCCGACGGCAGCGCGCCGCAATTGAGCGTCACGAACGGGCCCTCTCGCACCGGCGAGTTGGCCTGGATGATCTGCGCGACCTTCTCCTTGCCGCTGCCGTTCGGGCCGCACACCAGCACCGGCACGTCCGCGCGCGCCACCTGCCCGGCCAGTTCGACCACGCGCGCCATCGCGTCGGACGCGAACACCAGACCACACAGGTCGAAGCGCGCCTCCAGCTGGCGGTGCGCACGCCGGCGCTGCCCCTGCAGGCGCGCCACCTCGCGCGAGGCCGCCGACAACTCCAGCAGGTTCTCCACCTGGGCGAGCAGCTTGCGGTCGTCCCACGGCTTGGCCAGGTAGTCGGCCGCGCCGGCCTTGGCCAGTTCCACCGCGGTGTCCAGGTGGGTCCACGCGGTCAGCAGGATGATCGGCAGGTCCGGATGCCGCGCGCGGATGGCGCGGAACAGGGCGATGCCGTCCTCGCCCGACGTGGTGTCGGCGCGGAAGTTCATGTCCTGGATCACCAGGTCGACATCGCCGTCTTCCAGCGCGGCCAGCCCGGCCTCGGGCGACTCGGCCGTCTGCACGGCGATCTCGTGCATGCCCAGCAGCACGTCCAGCGCGGTGGCGACCGCGGGGTTGTCGTCGATGATCAGGACGGTGGGCATAGGTCGATGCGGGCCGGCTTCTGTGTCCTTCTCCCTCCGGGAAAAGGTGCCCCGAGGGGCGGATGAGGTTACGGCGGAGCGGTCTACGTTGAGATCGGGACGGCAGCGGCCGGTCGATGGATGTCCCCGGCCGTGGATGGTACGCAACTTCCCCGCACCCTCTCCTCAACCCCTCTCCCGCAGGGAGAGGGGCTCAAGCGGACCAACGTCGTATCAAACGCTCCGCGTCGCGACCGCCGGCGGTACTGAGGCCGCCTTGCGCGCCGGGCCGAACACGGCCACCTGGCCCAGCAGCCACAGCGCGACCGCGCCGACCGGCAGGTACATCGCGGGCAGGCGTGGCAGTTCGTAGCGGTCCATCAGCATCAGGTTGATGCCATAGGCCATCAGCATGCCCAGCGCGATGCCGACCGTGGCCAGCAGGAAGTTCTCGGTCTGGAAGTAGCGCAGCACCTGGCCCCGCGTGGCGCCCAGGGCGCGGCGCACGCCGATCTGCTTGGTGCGCTGCGCCACCCAGAAGCTGGCCAGGCCGACGATGCCCAGGGCGGTCACCACCAGCAGGGCGATGGACACGGCCACCAGCAGCCACGCCATCGAGCGGTCCTGGGCGTAATAGGCGCTGCGCATGTCGCTGAAGGTGTCATCGTTGAGGACGATGCGGCTGGGGTTGTTGGCATCCAGCGCGGCGAGCGCCGCCTTGATGACGTCCACGCGTCGGCCGGGCTCGGTGCGCAGCACGTACGGGCCCATGCCGTAAGGGGTGCGGATCGGCAGGATGATCGACAGCGCATGGTCGGCGGCGCCGCCGCCTTCGTTCGGGCGGATCAGGTGGTCCACCACACCGACGATGCGGATGGGGTTGTCGCCCCAGGTGTAGACCTGCTGGCCGACCGCGCTGCCGTCGGGGAACAGGCGCTGCGCGGTGGCGCGCGTCACCAGCATCGCCGGGATCGGCGTATCGCTGCCCGGCGTGTCCACCGCCTCCCAGTCGATGTACTCGTCCGGATTGAAATCGCGGCCCTCGACGATGCGCAGCCCGAAGGTTTCCACCAGGTCCTCCTCGCCCAGGTACACGCTGGCGTTGAGCGTCTGGTTCTGCTGGTCGGGCTCCAGGTTGACCGAGCTGTTCCACGACGAGTTGCCGTAGGGGATCTGGTTGGTCGCGCTGGCCGCCTGCACGCCGGGGATCGCGCGCAGCGAGGCCAGGTCTTCGCGGGTCAGCGCGCCGGCGTTGTCGTCGCTGCCGATGCCGGTGATGTGCACGCGCACGATCTCCTCCTCGGCCAGGCCGCTGACGCGCTCCATGCGCTCCAGGCGGGTGCCGATCAGGAACAGCGCGTTGCAGATGATCGCGCAGCTCACGGCGATCTCCAGCACGATCAGGGCGGCGGCGGTCTTGTGCCGCAGCAGGGTGGAAAGGATGGGGCGGATGTCCATGGGGTTCTCCGGTCCGCCGAGGCGGAAGGTGGTCTCGTGTCCTCTCCGGCGCGCGGGAGAGTGGCCGTCACTGCGACTTGAGCTGGATGGCCGGGGTCACCTGGCACGCGCGCCAGGCGGGCAGCAGGCCGGCCAGCAGGCTGGCGGCGATCGCCAGGCCGAACGTGACCAGCAGCATCGCCGGGTCCAGCCGCGCCAGCTCGGCATAGCTGGTGGGCTGCTGGCGCACCGCCCACAGGCCGAGCAGGGCCAGCCCCAGACCGAGCACGCCACCGGCAAACCCGACCGTGCCGGCCTCCACCAGGCATTGCGCGAAGATCGACCCGCGCGACGCGCCCAGGGCCCGGCGCACGCCGATCTCGCTGGAGCGGCGCAGGAACTTCGCCAGCAGCAGGCCCACCGTGTTGATCAGGCACACCAGCAGGAAGCCGAACGCCAGCCACACCTGCAGGCGCACGTCGCCGGGCACCACGCGCTGGTCGTCCAGCCAGCCCATGACGTCATGCAGGCGCACGTTGGTCGGCCGCTCGAAGCGGCCGGCGGCGCGCTGCTGGTCGGAGTAGTTGGACAGGTAAGCGCGGTAGTCGGCCACCTTCTCGGGCGTGTCCAGCTCGACCCAGTACTGCAGCCAGGTGCAGGGTGCATTGACGCCGCGCTCGCCTTCCGGGTCGTCGACGTCGTCCCAGCAGTTCATGTTGCCGCTGGTGCCCAGCTCCAGCTCGCGCGACGTGGAGAACGGCAGGAACACCTGCTCGACACCGCCGAAGCGGTCGTTGGTCAGGTCGTAGAAGCGCGGCGTCGGACGCCATGCGTCCATCACGCCGATGATGCGGAACGCGGTCTGGTCGATGCGCAGCTCGCGCCCCGTGCTGTCGGCGCCGCCGAACAGCCGTTCGTTGAGTTCCTGGCCGATCACCACCACCCGGCTGCGGCCGGCGTCGTCCTCGGCCGTCCAGCTGCGGCCGAACGCCAGTGGCACGCCGAACATCGGAAAGAAGTCGGCGGTGGTGTAGCGCGCCTCGATGTTGAATGGATCCAGGCCCGCCTGCTGCGGCTCGACCGCCACGCTGCCGCCGGTCATGAATGCCTGCCGGTCGCCACGCGCTTCGCGCAGCAGCGCTTCGGCATCGAAGCGGGTCATCTGCAGCTCCGGGTCGTCACCCGGCGTGTAGCCGTTCATCGAGCCCGGGTCCAGCTGCGGGTAGAAGAGCGTGTGGCTCCTGCCCGGCAGCGGATCGCCGGAGAGCACGTGGAACACGGTCAGCGTCGTCATCGCCGCGCCGATGCCCAGCGCGATGGCCAGCACCATCAGCGCGGTCAGCACCTTGTTGCGGCGGAAACTGCGCACCGCGAGGTCCAGGTAGTAGGTGAACATGGGACTTTCCTTCAACCGTTTTGTAGGAGCGACGTGAGTCGCGAACCGGCGTCGGCAGCCTGTAGGACACGCATCGCGACCCACGTCGCTCCTACAGGGGGAGGAGGCCTCAGGCCGTGGCGGCCGCCGGTGCCCGCACCAGCCCCGGCTCCACCGTCATGTCGGTCGCCATGCCGTCGACGATGTGCACGTTGCGCTGCGCACGCGCGGCCAGTTCCGGGTCGTGGGTGACCATCACGATGGTGGTGCCGGCGGCGTTGATCTCCTCCAGCATCTCCAGCACGCCGCGGGCCATCTGCGAATCGAGGTTGCCGGTCGGCTCGTCGGCCAGCAGCAGCCGCGGGCTGCCGGCCAGCGCGCGGGCGATCGCGGCGCGCTGCTGCTGGCCGCCCGACAGCTCGGCGGGGAAATGCTTCATGCGCGAGCCCAGGCCGACCTTGGTCAGCGCGTCCTCGATGCGCTGGCGGCGCTCGGCCGCGGACATGCCGCGGTAGCGCAGCGGCACGTCGCAGTTGTCGAACAGGTTGAGGTCGGGGATCAGGTTGAAGCTCTGGAAGATGAAGCCGATCTTGCGGTTGCGCAGCTTCGAGCGCGCATCGTCCGACAGCGCGCTCACGTCCTCGCCGTCCAGCAGGTAGGTCCCGCCGGTGAAGGTCTCCAGCAGGCCCGCGATGTTGAGGAAGGTCGTCTTGCCCGAACCCGAGGGGCCGGTGACCGCGACGAACTCGCCCTCGCGCACGTGCAGGTCGAGCGACCGCAGGGCATGGGTTTCGACGAGCTCGGTCCGGTAGACCTTGGTGACGGCTTGCATGTGCAGCATGGCGGGAGTCCTTGGTGTCTGGATGCAGGTGCGCGGCCGCGGCCGACGGGGAGTGGGTCAGCGGATGCGGAAGTACGCCGGCAGCGGGGCCGGTGCGGCGTAGCCGGCGTGCCACCCGCGCACGCGCGGCGCACGGAAGCAGGGGTCGTTGCCGGCCGACGCCTGCGGTGTATCGACGGCGAACAGCTCGTGCAGGCGCAGCCGGCGCGGGACGGCATCGGTCAGGTCCTGCGCGGACCAGTGCAGGGCGAACGGAAAGGCGGTGTGCGGGTTCATGGTCAGTCTCCGGAGATGCGGATGCGTTCGGCGTCGCCGAACTGGTCGGTGCCGGAGACCACTACGCGGTCGCCGGCCTGCAGCCCTTCCAGGATTTCCACGGCGCCCAGGCTGCTGACGCCGGTACGGATCGGGCGCTTGGCGGCCACATCGCCGTCCATCACCCAGGCACTGCGGCCGCCGCCCTGTTCCAGGAAGGGACCGCGCTCGACCATCAGCACGTCCTCGCGCGTGTCGAGCAGGATGCGGGCGCCCAGGCGCTGGTTCTGGCGCAGGCCGGGCGGCTGGTCGCCGGTGAAGCGCAGGCGCGCGGTGACTTCGCCGTTGACGACTTCCGGCGACACCGCCGACACCTCCGCGGCGAAGGCATTGCCGCTGCCGCCCAGCTGGGCCGGCATGCCGATGGCGAGGTCGCGGGCGAAGCTTTCCGGCACGCGGATCTCGACCTCGAACCGGCTCAGGTCGACCACGCCCAGCACCGGCGCGTTGGCGGCGACGTTCTGCCGCTGCACGACCTGCACCTGGCCGACCTGGCCGTCGAACGGCGCGCGCAGGGTGAGCGCGTCGACCTGGCGCTGCATCTCGGTGACCACCGCGCGCTGGCGGTCGGCCAGCAGCGCCTTGTT
The DNA here is from genome assembly GCA_966210725.1 of uncultured Lysobacter sp. Taxonomy (GTDB): domain Bacteria; phylum Pseudomonadota; class Gammaproteobacteria; order Xanthomonadales; family Xanthomonadaceae; genus Lysobacter_C. The sequence goes on from CBIHLN010000083.1 coordinate 9,463, forward strand.
GCGGGTGTCCAGGCCCGCGCCCTGGCCCTGGAGGGCGTGCTCGTTGCGCGCGTGCGCCAGCCCGAGCTCGGCCTTGCGCAGGTCGTCCTGGGCGCGGGCGACGTCGATCTGCGCGACCGCGCCGCCGTCGAACGCGCGCTGGTTGCGCTCCAGGTCGCGGCGCGCGGCCTGCAGGTCGATCTCGGCCTGCTCCACCGTGCGTGCGGCGGTCGCACGCGTGATGCGTGCATCGAGTCCGGCGCGGCTGGCCTCGGCTTCCAGGCTGGCCAGGGTGGCCTGCTCCTGCGCCAGCTGGCTGCGCAGTTCGGGGCTGTCGATCTCCGCCAACGCCTGGCCCTTCTCCACCGCATCGCCGGCCACCACGTGCAGCGTGACCGTGCCGGCGGCGATGGCATAGAGCGTGGGGCTGTTGGCGGCGATCACGCGGCCGTCGGCGGCGATGTCGCGCACCAGGTCCCCCCGGGTGACCTCGGCGATCCGGAGGCGATCCGCGTCCATCGACCGCCCGCCCGCACTCCAGGCCGACAGCAGCCAGCCCGCCAGCAGCACTACGCCCAGGCCGGCGCCGGCGGCGATCAGCCAGCGGCGGCGATCGCGCCGCGGCGTGGCGGCGTGGGTGGGGCGGTCCTGGGCGGAGGTGTCGCGGATGCTCATGCGGGGCCTGTCGAAAGGGTGGGGCGGTGTGCGCGCCGTACAGGCCCTATCAAGCAGACTTCGTGCCAACCCGCATCGTATTGTTTCAAAAGGGTTTAATGCGTCGCCTCGGGTGTCCGCGGCCGGCGGACGGGCGTCCGCCGGACAGTGCCCGGGCGGGTGCGAACCGCTAAACTGCGCGATCACCTGTAGGAGCTCGCCACGCATGTGTGGAATCGTTGGCGCGATCGCCGATCGCGATGTGGTCCCCGTCCTCATCGAGGGCCTCAAGCGGCTGGAATACCGCGGCTACGATTCGGCGGGCATCGCCGTGCTCGACGGCGAAGGCGTGCGCCGCGTGCGCCGCACCGGCCGGGTGTCGGAGATGGAGGCCGCCGCGCACGCCGAGGGCGTGCACGCGCGGCTGGGCATCGGCCACACCCGCTGGGCCACCCATGGCGGGGTGACCGAGGCCAATGCACACCCGCATGTCAGCTTCAACGAGCTGGCCGTGGTGCACAACGGCATCATCGAGAACCACGACGCGATGCGGACGCGCCTGCGCGACGCCGGTTACACGTTCGAGTCCGAGACCGACACCGAGGTCATCGCCCACCTCATCCACCACCACCAGAAGGGCGGGGCCGACCTGCTGGCGGCCGTGCAGGCCGCCACGCGCGAGTTGACGGGCGCGTATGCGATCGCCGTGGTCAGCACGCGCGATCCGGGCCGGATGATCGCCGCACGCATGGGCTGCCCACTGCTGGTGGGACTGGGCGACGGCGAGAACTTCATTGCCAGCGATGTCTCGGCCATCGTGCAGGCCACGCGCCGGGTGATCTTCCTGGAAGAGGGCGACACCGCCGAGGTCACGCGCGAGGCCGTGCGGGTCTTCGATGAGACCGGTGCGGCCATCGCGCGCGAGGTGCATGTCTCGGACGTGTCGCTGGCGTCGCTCGAGCTGGGGCCCTACCGCCACTTCATGCAGAAGGAGATCCACGAGCAGCCGCGCGCGGTCGCCGACACCATCGAGGCGGTGATCGACAACAACGGCTTCTCCGCCGAGCTGTTCGGTGACCACGCGGCCGATGTGCTGGCCGGCGTCGAGGGCGTGCAGATCCTTGCCTGCGGCACGAGTTATTACGCCGGCCTCACCGCGCGGTACTGGATGGAATCGATCGCCGGCCTGCCGTGCTCGGTGGAGATCGCCAGCGAGTACCGCTATCGCCGTGCCGTTGCCAATCCGAAGCACCTGGTCGTCACGATTTCGCAGTCGGGCGAGACGCTCGACACGATGGA
>CBIHLN010000084.1:0-11335 GCA_966210725.1 uncultured Lysobacter sp.
ACCCACACCCCCAACAAAAAGGCCGCCCCAAGGCGGCCTTTCGCATACCACCGGCAGGCACACCGCCCGCCGCGCATCCCTTACGCCGCGGCCGGCGTCTCCTCCCCGCCGCGCGCCGCCTTCGCAAACCGCGTCCCCAACTCCCTGCGCAGCCCTTCCAGCCCCTGGTTGCGGCCGGCCACCTTCAACAGCGCATAGCCGTCCAGCGCGCAGCGCATCACGTCGCTGCCTAGTGCCGTCTCGCTGTCGGCGCCGCGCTCGGCCAGGCGCTGCAGCCGCTGCAGGCGCGGGCGAAGCTTGTCCAGCGCCACCAGGTCGGCCTGCGCCTCGGCCAGCTTCAGGCTGGGCGGCACCACCTGCGGATTCTGCGACAGCACGCTGAGCGTCTGCCTGCAGAACGCCTCGGACTTGTCGCCCATGCGCGCCAGCTTGCGGCGCTGCTCGGCAGACATCGCAATCAGATCCACCAGCTGCGCTTCAAGGTCCGTCAACGCCTGGTCCACCGCCTCCAGCTGCGCGTCCGTCAGGGTCAGGTTGATCATGTTCTGGCTCACTGCACTCTCCCTTGCATTCCATGTGAGGCGCCGGGGCCGGCCCGCGTCGCGTGCCTGCAAGTCCACCGGCGCCGCTCCAGTGCCATCCCCGCGGCGCGGGGTGCGGCGTGGCCGGCAGGGCCGGCGGCTGGAGCGGGGCGGAGTGTGCGTGGCGTGTCGCGCCATGTATGTAGGAAAAGTCTGATTTGGGTGTGGTGTGATTACGCTTCCCAGTGCGCAAGAGTCCGCTTCCGACCCAAAGCGGACTTGGCCCGAGATCCCTTGTCAGATTGAGCGGGCTGCGAGATCTACCTCCAGTCCGGGATTGCTCATTCACACTGGTGGCGCTATGGGCTACAAGAGCGTTATGGCACAAGGCTCACTGAGTGCCATGCCCTCGAAGTGACGAATGTATAAACGGATCCAGATCCACCAATTAGGTAGTTATGTCTCACAGGGGAAATCATCGATGACCAAGAAAAGCGGAACCGGCGGCTCCAGTGGCAGCAGTAGCGGCAACAAGGGTGGTGGCTCGTCCGGTGGTGGGACTAAGAGCGGTAGCACGACTTACGGGGGCGTAAAAAGTGGAGGCACCACGAGGAGCCCTAACGCAGGCAACGTGCCCACCAACAGCGGCGGCCCACGTAGCACCGGCGGTGGAAGCAACAAGAAGAAATGAAGCTCTGAAGCGAGAGACTGCTACTACAGCCATTCGGGCAGAGCGAGCGCTGTTGCCCGACAAATCGCGTTTGCTGGCATAGCTGTTGTATGGGTTTTTAACCAACCACAGTCAGGCCAGCCAATTGGCTTGCCGCAGCCACTTGTCGCCGTACTCCTGCTGTTGTGTGCGACTTTGGCATTTGACCTGTTGCAGTACGCTCTAAGCACGGCGGTCTGGGGTTTCTATAGCCGCCGAAAAGAGAAGCAACTTAAGCATAATTTCCATAGCAACCCCGACATCGAGCCGCCACGCGAGCTCAACTGGCCGGGCATCGGCATGTTTTGGCTGAAGCTTGCTGCGCTCGTTGTGGCATACGGTTTTCTCGCAACTTATCTAATTGCGTTATTGGCAACGTAGGTGAGACGTAACAATTCATTCAAGCCGAAGCCGCTTCGCGGCTCGGCTTAATTCAGGTGTTAGCGCGCACATGAGACTTCAATACTGGCTGATTATTCTCGTGCTCCAAAGCGTGGCATTTGCAACCTCTGGACGGGAAGCCACTCAAAAGCGTTCGGACTCAAGGGTCCGAGGCCAATCTGTGACAGCGCCGGCTGCTACAGCGATCTCCGGAAAAGTATCGGTCGGTCCAAATGCGCTAGTAGCTGGCGCAGAGTCTGAAGCCTGGGTTACGTACTTCACGGGAGGACTTTTGCTTGTTGCAATCGTGCAAGCTTGGCTCTTTCTAAGACAACTTAAGCTAATGCGCGGCTCATTAGAGGTGGCTGCAAGTGCAGCCAAAGCGGCGGAGAGTACGGCTGACATCATGCGCGACACCGCGCAGAGACAGCTTCGCGCTTACATCTCCATCGACACGGCGCGCATCGAGTTCCCCGAGCCCGGAAGACCCAAGTCCACTATCACGTTTAGGAACGCTGGCCAGACACCAGCCCATGACTTACAGATATGGATCCATCAATGGATAGCCTGCTACCCCATGGGTTGCGAACTTCCTCACCCACCCGAGGACTTCGTCATGTCTAAAAGCACTCTTGGGCCGGGAGCGCACCGCAGCATGACGAATGAGGCGCCAAAGCCAATCGCTAAAGAGCCGTACCTCCATCTCGTCGGTACAGATGAAGGAACGGTGTATGTGTATGGGGAGATTCGCTACAACGACGTTTTTGGTAGATCTCACATCAGCAAGTACAAGTTCATGTACGGCGGCAGCGAACCTGTCATTCCCGGTGCACTCAAGCCATGCGCGGATGGAAATGAGTCGGATTGATGCGCGCTGACAATTCATTCAAGCCGAACCCGCTTCGCGGGTCGGCTTAATTCAGGCGTTAGAACTCAGGAGCAAGATATGAGCAACTCGGAACACGGCCTGGTCGATCAATACGTCACAAGAATTTGTCAGCTCGCGGTGCGAGCCGAGGGAGGGGAAGATGTTCGGTCGGAAGTGGCGGCTGCTGTAGGCGAGGCGCAAGAACATTTCCTAGCTGTCGTTGACTCCGATCCGGCCACTACACTCGAAAGCTTCATTGGCCAGTTGCGCTTCAAGGCGGACATGGTCCATCCGTCTCAGCCGCGGTACGCCGAAACCCTACGCGCGGCGTCAGAGCTTGCAAGTCAGGCGTCGACAGACTGAGGTCTGATAACTCATTCAAGCCGAACCCGCTTCGCGGGTCGGCTTAATTCTGGTCTTAAGGGTCGATGTCCGCTTCTGGCCGAAAGCGGACGTGTCGGCAGACACGCAGCGATCAGCCCGGACCGATGGGAGTGATTGAACCGATCGGTACGCGCAGCTGGTCGAGAACGTTCGATCAATCAACGACGTCGGGCCAACGTCGCCAAGCGACGAAACGCGACCGTGCTGCTCAGTGCGGGCGACTGTCGGTTGATGTGCTCTAGCGCGTCGCCGAGATCCGTCGGAATAACGCTGTCCGGGGCCGTCCCCACCGTCGCGTCCAGGAGCCGCAAGAGTGCGGTCGCCTTAGAAGCGTCGTCTATCCTTTCGAGTTGAGGCCGCCCGTCCGCCGTGTCTCCCCAGAAGCCATACGCAGACATGGACCAACAATCGAACGGCACAAGGAAGGGTTCGATCGCAGCAACTGCTTCCGGCATGCGATTCCCGGCTGAAGCGGGCAGGTCTGCCAGCGCTGCGCTGACGCCTCGCGTGGCGAGGGATCGCTCGGGCGGCCAGCCGCGGCGAAGGAATGGCGCGATGGCCCGATCGAACACAATGTCTGCCGTCAGACGCTCGCCGTTGCGCTCGTTACCTGGAGCGCTGGCGAGAAATCGTTGCAGCGTTTGAGTCGATCGGGCGCGAACTTCAGCGTCGACCGCACGAATTGCCTGCTGCAGGCGATCAAACCCTACGGCGGGGGGGCGGCCGTCGAGCAATCCGTACAGCGCGTCGATGATCAGGCTCGACAGCAAGATGTCGCGGCGCTCGCGTCCAAGGCGGCGATCCTGAATGCGCTCGAGGAAGTCATCGCCGAGGATCGCAAGGACCGGACCGTAGTGGGCGCGGCGGGCGAATGCGCGCCACAGGACCAGCGCACGTGCGTCGTCGGCGCGAAGAGGCCGGATGAGATGTTCCTGCGTCCAATCCGGGTCGGCCGCTAGGAAGTAGGGCAGTTGCTCGACGAGACGGTGCAGGCCGATGAGCCCCGCATTTCCGGGTGCCGAGGCGATCATGTTTCGCATCCGCGCCAGACTGCTGTTGGCGATGAATACAGGCTCAGGATGAGTCGGGCAAAGCTCCAAGAACACACCCGTCAGGCGTCCGGCCGGGTCATTCAGGGTGTCCACGTCGCGCGGTTCCTCGGCATCGGACACGACGACGACAGCGGCTTCCAGCTCGTCTTCATCGGGCTCGGACGGGCGAGCATTGGTCGCGGACACGGCCAAAGGCCAAAGCTTGTGCCACGCCGTTACTACGGCCGTCTTGTCGGCCAAGGTGCCGGCCCATGCGGAAAGCCAGTACGAGATGCCTTCGATCGCGTTTGCCAACATCTCCACAGGAGCAGCGAGCACCAGACCGAGCATGCGTCGCGAGGCGTCCGGGACCCACGCGGGGGCCTGAATCGATGGCCGCGACAACGCCCAGCCAAGCCGCTCGAAGATGAGGGGGTAGGGCGAAAGGTCGTCGACCGCCTCGAGTTCGGCTATTACACGCTCGGCGTTGCCTGCTGTCTGGATCCATGCGGTCGCCCCTTCCGCCGGGGCGTCATCCCAGTGGCGCTCAGGCGAGGCCAGCGCAGTCTCGAGAGCCCCCAGGCGTTCGACGCCCGTCAGGGCGTCGTAGCGCTCATCGGGATGGGACACAACATGACGCACGACCGTCGCACCCAAGAAGCCATGGCGCACCGAGTTCATCTCCACGAGGTCCGGGTGCGACGACAGCTGTGCGTCCAGCCAGCCTTGCGCCTCTGCAGAAAGCGCGCCTCCCGCGACCTCGATACGGCGAAGCTCACGACTCGCCCAGTAGGTGCGCAGCTCAACGAGTGCCTCGCGGCGCGTACGCTTCGCCCAAAACTGGCGTGAGGCGCCCTTGATGACTCGCTGCTCGATGCGCCCTCGTGCATCGGCAGGCAGGTCGGCAAACCGGACCGCACGGAGCTCGGCGACCTCGGGGTACGCCCCGAGGTTCCAGAACTCTTCATCGCTCAAGGCTTCAAGCACTTCGGCGACTTCGGCGCCGCTGACCAACGCCGCATCCGCGGCCATTGCCGCCCACAAGCGAAGGTGGATGGGGCCACCGTGCTCCCGCCACCCGCGGACGATGCGTTCGGCCTGTGGAGGCGATACGTCGGCCAGCCGGCAAACTACAGCGTGGAGCAATTTGACGGACGGCGCGATCCCGCGATGAAACTCGTCGGCATCGCGAGCGAAGTGGCCGTTGTCCTGCCGCTGGTATGCAACCGCGCGCAGGTCTCCCAGCTGCCAGTAGCGTCCGTCGTCTTCCCACCCGAGCCGGCGCGCCATCGCTAATCCGTGCTCCACCGCCCCCTCGAGTTCGCGTGCGAGCGCCAGAAGAAAGTGCGGCTCATCGATACGGTCAAGCGCGTAGCTGTCTTCCGGATGGAGGCGAGCGCTCGTCAACGAAGCGCGCAGGAGATCTGCAGCCGTCTTAGGCTTGCGTCGCCCCGGGGGGGGCTCGCGCATAGCGATCTCGAGCCGCGGCATCACGTGAGCGACGATGGAGCTGATCAGGGCGCCGGTCCGCTCGCCGGAAGCGACCCGCGTCCTCACGCGATAGACCGCCTGCGCATCGCTCTCCTGCGCTTGCTCTTCCCAGCGCTCTTCGACGAGCCGCCATGCCGTGCGCCAAGGCTCGGAAAGGCCACGACCGTCGAGCGTCGAAAGCAGCTCCAGGATCGCTGCTCGTTTAACGAGGTCTCGTGGCGTGGCTTCTAGCGCCCATTCCAACGTTTCGCGTTCCTGCATGCGACGTTGCAGGAAGCGGACAAGCACACGCACCGCGTCCCAGTCCTGGGCCGTAAGGTGCCGGAAGGCGAGAGTCATGCGTGATACCCCGCTGGCTCGCGCAGGATGGTCGCGATTGCATCCAGCCAGCTGATGTGCGCGTTGGCTTTGGATGCGACGGCAGCCAACTGTGCGCGCTCGACGTTGCTGCTTCGGCGGAACAGGTGATCGAAAAGATCCCGATCGGGCTCGGATGCGGCAGGGCGAGCCAGTTTTACGATCCGACGAACTTCCTTCTCGACGACCCTAGGGTCGCCGTTGATCGCAGACAGCTCAGCCCATCGCTCCAGTAGCGCCAGCAGTTTCGCGTGCGAACCCGTGCGGTCATAGGGAATCGGCTCGATACCTCGTCCTTTCCAGTCTTCCAGCTCCACATGATTAAGCTGGTCCTGCCCAACGAATGTAAAACGATCTTTGAGATCACTAAATCTGTTGACGTCGGCCGCCACCGCATTCAAGAGGTAGCGCATTGGCGGGTCGTCAGCGCTGTAGCCCACCAGCACCAGATGGAACAGGCGCGCAGCGTCGTAGATGAAATCGGGGATGCCACGGCGCCGCATGTAGTACTCGCCGAAGTCCTGGTCGGTGACCACGAACTCAGAGGCGCGTCGGGCGTCTTGTGCCAATACGCCGTGGAGATGGAGCACGCCATTGAAGTCCGGGCGCCTTGAGGGCCTCGGGATCGCGCCCAAGGCGTATGTTTCCACCCGAGACCGCCGACCCAGGGCCTGCTGCAGCAGGACATCGAAATTGGTTGTGACGATCGTCGAGTCGCCGCCGCGCTCGGACAGTCGCATCAGGACCTTATGGATCGGGGCAGGGGATCGCGGCGGGTCACGCAAGATCTCCGCGATCGCCGCGCGGACGCGACTGCCGCTACTGGGCCTGTCGTCGATGCGCCGCTCGAGCATGCCGAGAACGACGTCAAAATCGCGCCTTCTATATCGCAGGATCTCGGCAATCTGCTGGTGATTGAGGTCCGCGTTACGCTGATCGTCAACTTTGGTTCCATCGTCAATTACGCGGTATACCGAGCCGTCGAGCTTTGCGTAGACCTGCTTAACCAGCTCCGCGAAGCTCGGCAGGCCCGCGGGCATGGAGATGCCGGCGCCCGCGAGGAACAGGACTTCGCCTCGTGCATGCGCCAAGAGCAGCCGCTCAGGAATCGCGGGAAGCCCCGGACCGAGCGAAATGACTCGTTCGGACTGCGCCGCGGCGCTCCGCGAATCCACATGGTTTGGCACCGAGAGCTCCACTGCGAGTTAGAGGATGGGCCGGATCTCCATCGGGGCAGGCCCACCCCCGATACGAATCGCCACAGACGACCTGCGCCCGGGCCCGATGAAGCGACTAGCGCCATTTAGAGTTCAGGACGCAGCCGATCTAGGAAAGGCATTTATCGTGACATAGGGGCCGCGTTGTCCAACCGGCGCCTGGCGGACCGCGGACCCGGAGCAGCAAACGCGCAAGTCCACTTGCACGGCGTGGCCCGCTCCTGTCCGAAACCAGTCACTCGTAGCTAATTGCGCTTCGGAGATAGCCACGCATCTCCTCAACCGTGCAGTACACGTAGCACCCCTTCATCCCCCGGGTCATCAATGTCCGGTAGGTGTTGCAGATGATCCGGTCCACGCGCTCCAGCGTGCCGTCCGGGTCGATCTTCATCATCGTCTTGTAGCCGCGGATCGAGCGGTCCATCTTCGAGCGGCCGGCCGGGTCGGTCCGGAGCTGGCCTTCGCGGGCGATGAGGTCGGGGCCGATGATCACGCCGACGTAGTCCAGCTCCAGCCCCTGGCAGGTGTGGATGCAGCCGACCTCCTCGATGGAGTGGGGCGCGACGATCCACAGGCTGCCGTCGGTGCCGAGGTTCCATTGGCGCTGGTAGCCGTGCTCGGGAATGACGATGTCGTAGGCATCCGGGTTGCGCTTGCTCTTCCAGTCTCAGCAGTAGCCGGTGACCACGCGCGACTTGTTGTTGGCCGTGTTCTTCTCGGCGATCAGCCGGTGCAGTTCGGTGGGGCTGTCGACCACGCGGAAGTCGAAGTCGTCCGGGTCCAGCCGCGTGTTGGCGGTCTCGCGAATCCCGAGCGTGTGGCCCAGCCAGGCCAGATGCCCGTCAGAGCCGTTGCAGCGGAACTGCGATGACAGCTCCATCTCGGTGACATCCGCGCCCAGCGCGTTGGCCCAGTGGCGCAGCTCGCCGGTGTGGCCGATGTCGCTGAGGGTGGCCATCTTGAGCATCAAGCCACGAACCGCCGACCCCGGTCGCCTCACCGTCCCGTACGGGTCCGATCGCGTTGACCTGTGCCGTGGCGGTGCCGCCGCACTGTCAGCCGGACAACGGCCCCAGCAGCAGGGCGGTGCCGACCAGGGCCCAGTCGTTGAGCACGTGCGCGCCGGTGGAGACCCACAGGTTGCGCGACAGCAGGTAGGCCAGGCTCAGCACCAAGCGGGCGGTGCCGATGATGGACAGGCATTGCAGCAGGTCCCACCCGTACGTGGGCAGATGCACCAGCGCGAAGGGGATCGCCGACAGCAGCCAGGCGAGCATGAGGGCCGTGCGCCGCCGGATGCCGGCCCGTGCATGCAGCCACCACAGCAGGGCGAGGAAGGGGAGGATCGTGAACAGCTCCTCGCCCAGCAACTGCGGCGCCATGGCGGCCAGGGTGTGCAGGCGGGTGGCGGTGTCCGCCTCGCCCAGGGACTGGAACAGCGGGTTGGCCTGGACATGGTGTTGCCCACTGACCAGGAGGCCGAGCAGCACAGTGACCACCAGGTTCAGCGCGGCAATGCCCACCATCAGCCGCAGGTCGCGGCCGCTGGGGCGATGGAACAGGGCCGCCCAGTGGCGCCCGGCCACCAGCGCCAGCACACCCAGCGGCACCAGGCAGAACAGCAGCGCCGGTATCCACACGCCCCAGGGCGGCGGCGGACGCGTCCACGGCGCGACCAGGAGCCACAACGCCAGCGCCACGCCGGCGAGCACCACCCCCCACTGCCGCCCGGACAGGCCGACCGGCCGGCCGAGGTAGAAGGGAAAGTCGGGACGGTCCTGCGGGGCTGAAAGGCGCATCGCACGGCTCCATGGGGCCACCGGCTGCATTTGATCACGCCGCCATGCACTATGTGGCCCAACGCCCTGACGGAGCGGGGCGGCGCCATCCGGTGGATGACCCATGGACTTCCTGAAGATCCTCAAGTCGTTCGAAGAGTTCGTCTACGAAGCGCTGACGTGGCTGGTGCTGTTGCCGCGCACCCTCTGGCGCATCGTCGCCTCGCCGCGGCGGATGACCGCCTATGCCGGTGCCCAGTTGGCCTCCGAAAGCGAGACCCGCTTCAGTGCGGCCATCAGCCCGCCGCTGCTGCTGATCCTGTGCGTGCTGATCTCGCATTTCATCGACCTGGCGGTGCGCAGTCCGGTGCCCGAGGCGGACACGGGCCTGGGCAGCGTGCTGCTGTCGTCGGAACAGAACCTGCTGCTGTACCGCACCATCGCCTTTGGCGTGTGGTCGCTGGCGGGCGCGGTGTATGCCCTGGTGCGCACGCACACACCCGTGGATCGGGAGACCCTGCGGGCGCCGTTCTACGAGCAGTGTTACCTGGTCGCCCCGTTTGCGTTCACGGTGTCGTTGTCCCTGACCCTGATCACCCTGGGCGGGCCGTGGGCACTGCGGGTCGCCATAGGCCTGTTTCTGGCGGCCACCGTGTGGTTCTGGCTGGCGCAAGCGGCGTGGCTCCGTGCCCACACGCCGTTGAGCCTGTGGCGACGCCTGTTGGCGGCCGCGCTGGTGCTGGTGATCGGATCGGCGGTCAACGCGGTGGTGGGGCATGCGCTGACTGCCCCGGCGGATCCGTCCGAACGTGCGGCCGCGGATCCGGCCGCGCCGCCCTGAGACTCCAGCGGGACCCGATGCCCTTGCCGATGAGGATGCCATGGTGATCCGAACGACCGTACTGGTGGTGCTGCTCCTGCTGGCCCCGGACGCCGCGCAGGCCACGCCCGTCTGGGGTGCGACGACGTCCAGTCCTGCCGGGACGCCCCCGGCGGCCTTGCGTGCGGGCGAATGGGTGTGGGGCGGCGATGCCAGGGACATGGGGCCCATGGCGATGGTGGTCAGCCTGACCGAGCAGCGGGCCTATGTGTACCGCAACGGGCTGCTGGTGGCCGTGTCCACCGTGAGCACCGGCAAGCCCGGCCATGAGACGCCGACCGGCGTGTTCACCATCCTGCAGAAGGACAAGAACCACCACTCGAGCACGTACAACAATGCCCCGATGCCCTACCAGGAGCGCCTGACCTGGGATGGCGTGGCGTTGCATGCCGGCGGGTTGCCGGGCTATCCGGAGTCGCACGGGTGCGTGCACCTGCCCACCGAGTTCGCGCGCCTGCTGTTCGATGCCACCACCATGGGCATGGTGGTGGTGATCGCGAAGGACGGTGTGTCGCCGGATGACGTGGTGCATCCGGCGGTGGCCAGCCCGATCGATCCCCGGACGGGCGCCGAGGACGCCGGGCCGCTGCTCGGCGCCCGGGAGTCGTTCCGCTGGCACCCGGAGACGTCGCTGTCGGGCCCGCTGTCGATGGTGATGAGCACGACGGACCGGCGCGTGTTCGTGTTCCGAAACGGCACCGAAATCGGACGCGCACGCGTCGACTTCCGCAACGGCGCGCCGCCAAGCGGCACCCACGCGTACGTGGTCGCGTCCCACACGCCAGGCCAGGAGCCGACGTGGCGCAGGATCGGCATTCCGGGCCATGAGGACGAGGCCGGCAAGGCGGTGGCCGCGGAGGATGTCGCGCGCGTGGTGCTGCCGCCGGCGTTCACCCGGGAAGTTACTCCCCTGCTGCAGCCGGGCGCCGCCCTGCTGCTGACCGACCTGCACGTGTTGCCTGAAACCACGGGTCAGGCGTTGCAGGTGCTCAACGCCGACCGTCCGGCACTGTGACCGATCGCCTGGCCGTACCGACCCGATGAGTACCCGCCTGCGTCCATCCGCGATCGACACCGCCACCCGCCGCGCCGGCCGCATCACCGGCTGGGACGACGGCAAGGGCTACGGCTTCGTGACGCCGCACGACGGCGGGGCGCGGGCGTTCGTGCATATCAAGGCGTTCCAGCACGCAGCGCGCCGCCCGCTGGAGGGCGACCTGATTTCCTACGCGACGCAGGTGGACGGCAAGGGGCGGGTGAACGCGGTGGACGTGCGCTTTGCGGGCCAGCGTGCCGTCGCATCCAAGGCGCCCCCGCGCCGCGCCGCCCGGCACCGGGCGCCGGTACGCATTCCGCGGACGGCGATTGCCGTGGCGTTCCTGGCGGTGGCAGTCGCGTTGATGGGGGCGGGGGTCGTGCCCGCGCTGGTGACACTGGTGTACCTGGTGATGAGCGCGGTGTCGTACATCGCCTACGTGCTGGACAAGGACGCGGCAGGCAAGCCCAGGCGCCAGCGCACGCCCGAGGCCACGCTGCACGCGCTGGACACGTTCGGCGGCTGGCCGGGCGGGCTGATCGCGCAGCAACAGATGCGGCACAAGACGGTGAAGGCGTCGTTCCAGACGGGGTTCTGGATGAGCGTGGTGATCAACCTGCTGGGGGTGGCGGCGCTCTGGTACGGCGGGGTTGCGGGGAGGCTGTCGGACTTCGTGTTGGGG
>CBIHLN010000085.1:0-11240 GCA_966210725.1 uncultured Lysobacter sp.
CCCCCCAGGACCCCGCCATGTCCCTCAAGCAACAGCTCACCGATGACATGAAGGCCGCCATGAAGAGCGGCGACAAGCACACCCTCGGCGTGATCCGCCTGGCCAACGCCGCGATCAAGCAGAAGGAGGTCGACGAGCGGGTCGAGCTGGACGATGCGCAGGTGCTGGCCGTGCTGGAAAAGATGGTCAAGCAGCGCCGCGACTCGGTGTCGCAGTACGAGGCCGCGGGCCGTGGCGACCTGGCCGACATCGAGAAGGCCGAGATCGTGGTGGTCGAGCGCTACCTGCCGGCCAAGCTGGGCGAGGCCGAGATCCGCGCCGCCATCGACGCCGCCGTGACCGAGACCGGCGCTGCCGGACCGGCCGACATGGGCAAGGTGATGGGCGTGCTGAAGCCGCGCCTGGCCGGCCAGGCCAATATGGGCCAGGTGTCCGCGCTGCTGAAGCAGCGGCTCGCCGGCTGATCCGTCGCGGCGCCTGCCGCGCACGTTGCATCGACGAAGCCGGGCATGACCCGGCTTCGTCGCGTCCGGGCCTGCGACACCGCGCTAACCCGGCCCCGGGCACACTGCCGACCGGCACGCACGGTGCCGCTGTCCGACCAGCCGATCGAATCCATGCCGTCCCACACTGCCCCGCCCCCAGCCGCCCCCACCGCTGTCGATCGCGGGGCCCCGGCGCGCCCCGGCACGCCGGAGCGCTCGCTCGACCGCCTGCAGTCGCTGCAGGCGCGCCTGCAGGCCACCCGCGCCGCACGCTTCGTGCGCCGGTTCATCGACGACGACATTCCCGCACTGGCCGCCGCGCTGGCGTTCTACACGCTGCTGTCGCTGGCACCACTGGTGACCATGCTGCTGTGGTTGACCACGTCGCTGTACCCGGCCGCGCAGGACGAGTTCTTCCGTCAGGTGGGGCTGCTGGTGGGCGCGGAGGTCGAGGCCACGGCGCGGCTCATCGTCGCCAACGCCGAGCGCGAGCCGCGCACCGGCTCGCTGGCGGCGCTGCTGGGCACGGCGGCGCTGCTGGTGGGCGCGTCGATCGTCTTCGGACAGCTTCAGGGCGCACTCAACCGGGTGTTCCGCAGCGACGCCAAGCGGCTGGGCGGGCTGCTGGCGTGGCTGCGCAAGCGGCTGCTGTCATTCGGCATGGCCGTCGCGCTCGGGTTCCTGCTGGTGGTGTCGATGGCCGTCCAGGCGGGCCTGCAGTTGCTGGTGGCCTACCTGCCATCGCTGCTGCCGGTGTTCGTGGCGCTGTTTTCGTTCCTGCTGTACTCGCTGGCGTTCGCGGCGATGTACCACTGGCTGCCCGATCGCGCGGTTGGCGGGCGACGCGCGCTGGTGGGCGGCGGCCTGACGGCGGCGATGTTCATGGTCGGCCGCGGTGCGATCGGCCTCTACCTCGGGCAGGCCAGCCTCGGCAGCGCGTACGGTCCGGCGGGCGGCCTGGTCGTCATGCTGGTCTGGCTGTACTACTGCGCGGTGGTCTTCCTGGTGGGCGCGCTGATCACGGCGATGCTCGACGAGCACGCCCGCGTCCGGCAACGCGTCGAAGAGGCGCGGCAGCAATGCGCGGGCCACCCGGAACCCGCCGCCGGCGTGGCATCCTAGCCGCCCGAATCCGGACCGGCGCCCCTGCGGCGGCCGCGTGCATGGCCCGCATCCCCGACGCGTTCATCGACGACCTCCTCGCCCGGACCGACATCGTCGAGCTGGTCGGCGCGCGCGTGCCGCTGAAACGCCAGGGCAAGGAGTACTCGGCGCGCTGCCCGTTCCACGACGAGCGATCACCGAGTTTCACGGTGTCGCCGACCAAGCAGTTCTACCACTGCTTCGGCTGCGGGGCGCACGGCACCGCCATCAGCTTCCTGATGAACTACGACCGCCTCGAATTCCTCGACGCGGTCGAGGAACTCGCGCGCCACGCCGGCATGGAAGTCCCGCGCGACACCCGGCAGCGCAACGCCAACCCCGACAGCCAGGGGCTGTACGACGCGGTCGAGGCGGCCTCGAAGTTCTTCCAGAAACAACTCGCGTCCAGCGACAAGGCCCGCGCGTACCTGGACGGCCGCGGCGTGAGCGAGGCGATCCGCGCGCAGTTCGCCATCGGCTACGCGCCCGACGGCTTCAATGCGCTTCGCGACGCGCTGGGCACCGACCCGCGCCGCATGCAGCTGCTCGAACGCGCCGGGCTCTTCTCGAAGAACGACAGCGGCCGCGTCTACGACAAGTTCCGCGACCGGGTGATGTTTCCGATCCATGACCGGCGCGGCCGCACGATCGCGTTCGGCGGTCGCGTCCTGGGCAAGGAAGACGGCCCCAAGTACCTCAACTCGCCCGAGACGCCGCTGTTCCACAAGGGCCGCGAACTCTACGGCCTGTGGCAGGTGCGCCAGGCGCACAACAAAATCGAACGGCTGGTGGTGGTGGAGGGCTACATGGACGTGGTCGCGCTGTTCCAGCACGGCGTCGACACCGCGGTGGCGACGCTGGGCACGGCGACCACGCCCGACCATGCCGAGCTGCTGTTCCGCAACGCACCGGATGTCTACTTCTGCTTCGACGGCGACCGCGCGGGCCGCGGCGCGGCGTGGAAGGCGGTGGAGTCGGTGCTGCCGCGCATGAAGGACGGCCGCCAGGCGTTCTTCCTGTTCCTGCCCGAAGGCGAGGACCCGGACACCATCGTGCGCAGCGAAGGCGCGGACGGCTTCAATACGCGCTTGCAGGCGGCCACGCCGCTGTCGCAGTTCCTGTTCGACACGCTGGGCGCGGACGTCAACCTGGCCACGCTGGAGGGCAAGGGCCGGCTGGCCGAGCGCGCCAAGCCGCTGCTGGCGCAGATCCCGGACGGCGCGTTCGGCGACCTGATGCGCCAGCGCCTGACCGAGCTCACCGGCGTGGGCGCGCGCAGCGCCGGCGCCGACACCCACGTGCCCGCCCAGCGCGCGCGACGCCCCAGCGGCACGCCCGCGCCCAAGCGCAGCCTGGTGCGCAGCGCCATCACCCTGCTGCTGCAGCACCCGCCACTGGCGCTGGAGCTGCTGCCGCCCTTCCGCTTCGCCGGCCTGCAGCAGCCGGGCGTGCCGCTGCTGATCGACCTGCTGCAACTGGTCGATGCGCGCCCCGACATCACCACCGGCGCGCTGATCGAGCACTTCGAAGGCCGCGAGGAGCACGCCGCGCTGCAGAAGCTGGCCGCCGAAGTGGTGCCGGGCGATGTCGAGATGTGGCGCACCACGTTCATGGACGCGGTCGACCAGCTGGAGCGCATGCGCTTGCGCCAGCGCATCGAGGTGCTGCAGGAGCGCGTGCGCGATGGCGGCTTCGCCGCGCTGACGGCCGAGGAAAAGACCGAGCTGCTGCAGTTGCAGGCGGCGACGCGCGGCGCCTGACGCCGGCACGTGAAGCCGCCCGCGCCGCTCGGCTAAGCTCCGGGTTCGACCAGACCCGGGGAGTCGCCTCATGCCGCTGCGCCACGCTTTCACCGTCACCGCCCTGGCCGCCGCGTGCGCGTGGCCGGCGTTCGCCCAGTCGCCCGCGCCGGTGGCGCGCGTTGAAACCGGCAACCGCGTCAGTGAGAACATCCCGGCCATCCCGGATGCACTGGTGGAGCGCCTCAACCGCTACCAGAACACCCGTGGCGCCGGCTTTGCCGGCTGGACCGACGACGGCTGCCTCCTGGTCAGCACGCGCTTTGCCGAAACCAGCCAGGCGCACCGCGTGTGCGAGCCGATGGGCATGCGCGAGCAGCTCACCTTCTACCCCGAGCCCGTCGCCGGCATCGATGCCGCGCCGGCCGCCGCCGACGGGGACGGCTTCGTGTTCGGCAAGGACGTGGGCGGCAACGAGTTCTGGCAGTTGCACTGGTTCGACCTGGACACGCGCGAGGTGCGGCTGCTGACGGACGGCACGTCTCGCAACCAGGGCGCGCTGTTCTCCCACGACGGCGAGCGTTTCGCGTATTCCAGTACCGCGCGGAACGGCACCGACACCGACGTCTGGGTGATGGACTTCCCGGCAGGCGACGCGCGACCGCTGGTCACCGAGGGCGGCACGTGGAGCGCGCGCGACTTCGCGCCCGACGGCTCGCGCATGCTGGTCAGCCGCTACGTCTCGGCCAGCGAATCGCACCCGGGCGAGGTGGACCTTTCGACCGGCGAACTGGAACTGTTCCCGGTCGAGGGCGGCAAGGCGGCGTTCGGCGACTTCCGCTACGCGCCCGACGGCCGCAGCGTGTACTACGTGTCCGACGAGCCGGTGGACGGCCGCCCCGGGGAGTTCATGACGCTGCGCCACCACGACCCCGACACCGGCGCGCTCACCGTGCTCAGCGGCGACATCCCGTGGGACGTGGAAGGCTTCGAGATCAGCGATGACGGCCGCCACCTCGCGTTCGTCACCAACGAGGACGGCATCGCGCGCCTGCACGTGCGCCGGCTGCCCGGGCACGAACCGGTCGCGCTGCCGGAGCTGCCGGTCGGCGTGATGGGCGGGCTGGGCTTCTCGCCCGACGGCCGCCGGCTGGCACTGACGCTCAACACCGCGACTTCGCCCAGCGACGTCTACGTCATCGACCTGGCCTCCCGCGGGCTGGAGCGCTGGACGCGCAGCGAGGTCGGCGGGCTGGATCCGTCATCGTTCGTCGCGCCCACGCTGGTGCGCTACCCCTCGTTCGACCAGGCCGGTGGCGCGACACGCACGATCCCGGCGTTCTACTACCGCCCGTCGGACGTCCCGGCCGGCACGAAACTGCCGGTGGTGATCAACATCCACGGCGGCCCGGAGGCGCAGGCGCTGCCGACGTTCAACCCGACCGCGCAGTTCCTGGCCAACGAGCTGGGCGTGGCAATGCTGGTGCCGAACGTGCGCGGCTCGGCCGGCTACGGCAAGACCTACCTGTCGCTGGACAACGCCGAGAAACGCGAGGACTCGGTGCGCGACATCGGCGCGCTGCTGGACTGGATCGCCACCCAGCCGGAACTGGATGCCGATCGCGTCGGTGTCTACGGCGGCAGCTACGGCGGCTACATGGTGCTGGCGTCGATGGCGACCTACCCCGAGCGCATCCGCGCCGGCGTCGACATCGTCGGCATCTCGCACTTCGGCACGTTCCTGCAAAACACCGAGGACTACCGCCGCGACCTGCGCCGCGCCGAATACGGCGACGAGCGCACGCCGGAGATCGCCCGACTCTTCGAGCGCATCTCCCCGCTCAACAACGCCGACCGCATCACCGCGCCGCTGTTCGTCGCGCAGGGCAAGAACGACCCGCGCGTGCCGTATACGGAGGCCGAGCAGATCGTCGCCGCCACCCGCAGCAACGGCCAGCCGGTCTGGTACCTGCTGTTCAACGACGAAGGCCACGGCTTCCGCAAGAAGAGCAACAGCGACCATTTCACCGCCGCGACGATGCTGTTCTGGCAGGCGCACCTGCTGGGCGAGTGAGACGCCGGCATCCATGACGAAATGGAAAAAAGGGCCCGCGGAAGCGGGCCCTGTCTCGTCCAGGACGTCGTGTCAGGCCACCGGCCGCAACTCGAACGCCGGCACC
The DNA here is from genome assembly GCA_966210725.1 of uncultured Lysobacter sp. Taxonomy (GTDB): domain Bacteria; phylum Pseudomonadota; class Gammaproteobacteria; order Xanthomonadales; family Xanthomonadaceae; genus Lysobacter_C. The sequence continues at coordinate 5,548 of CBIHLN010000085.1, forward strand.
GGCTGCAGCCACGGCAGCAGCCAGTGGTCGACCAGCAGGAAGGCGAACAGCGCCATCAGGTAGACGATGGAGTAGTTGAAGACCTTCATCGCGTACAGCTCGTCGGGCGGGTCCATCAGGCGCCAGGCGTGCCACAGGAACACCGTGCCCAGCACCAGCGCGCCGCCCAGATAGAACAGGCCGCTCATGCCCGACGCCCATGGCAGCACGGTCACCACGACCAGCAGCACCGTGTAGAGCAGGATCTGCCAGCGCGTGTACGCCACGCCGTGCGTCACCGGCAGCATCGGCACCAGCGCGCGGGCGTAGTCGTCGCGGCGGAAGATCGCCAGCGCCCAGAAATGCGGCGGCGTCCAGACGAAGATGATCAGCACCAGCAGCAGCGCGTGCGCCCAGTCCCATTCGCCCTGCATGCCGGTCACCGCGGCCCAGCCCAGCAGCGGCGGCGCGGCGCCGGCGATGCCGCCGATGACGATGTTCTGCGGCGTCGCGCGCTTGAGGAAGACCGTGTAGATCACCGCGTAGCCGATCAGCGAGGCGAAGGTCAGCAGCGCGGTCAGCGCGTTGACCCACAGCACCAGGACCGCCATCGACACCGCCGCCAGCACCAGCGCGAACGCCAGCGCACGCGCCGGCGTGATCTGCCCGACCACGATCGGCCTCCACGAGGTGCGCGCCATCTTGGCGTCGATGCGCGAGTCCAGCAGCTGGTTGATGGCCGCGGCCGCCGAGGCCGCCAGCCAGATGCCCAGGAACCCGAGCACCGACTCGCGCAACGGCGGCAGGCCCGGCACCGCCAGGAACATGCCGACGATCGCGGTGAACACGATCAGCGCCACGACCCGGGGCTTGGTCAGGTCGAAGTACTGCCGCAACGTGGCGCGCGCGCTCGACATCAGTGCTCCGGGCTGCGCAGGCGCGCCAGCAGGGTGACCAGCACGAACAGCAGCACGACCGCGCCGCCGACATGCGCCACGGCCACGCCCAGCGGCAACGAGAACTTGACGTTGGCGATGCCCAGGCCCACCTGCACCAGCGTCGCCGCGCCCAGCAGCGTGGCCCAGCCGCGTACGCCGGGGATGCGCATCAGGCGCGCGGCCAGCGCCAGCAGGTAAAGGGCCGCCACGACGGCCATCATCCGGTGCGCCAGCTGGATCGCGATGCGCGCCTCGCCACTGAGCACCCCGCCCTCGTAGTCGGCGCCGATGCCGCGCCACAGCACGAACGCCTCGCCGAAGTCATGGGGCGGCCACCACTGGCCGACGCACCTGGGGAAGTCCAGCCAGTGCGTGGTCTCCGCGACCCAGCCACCGGCGCCGCACGCCAGCGCCGCATAGTTGGCGCTGGTCCAGCCACCCAGCGCGATCTGGAATGCGAGCACCGCGATGCCGATGCCGACCCAGCGCCGCAGGGAGCGCGCCTCGGCCAGGCGGATCGGCACGTCGGTCGCGCGCCACGCCATCCACGTCAGCAGCGAGAACGTCAGCAGCCCGCCCAGCAGGTGGCCCATCACCACCACCGGCTTGAGCAGCCAGGTCACGGTCCACATGCCCAGCAGGGCCTGGAAGACGATGACGGCCAATGTGATCGCACCCACGCGTGCCAGGTCGAGGTTGCTCCAGCGCAATGCCGACACCAGCAGGATCGCCTCGCCGGCGATGGCGAGCACCGCCGCCGCCACATGCTGCCCCTTCATGTAGAGCGGGATCGCTGCCGCCACCAGCCCGGCGGCGACCAGCACGCGCGCGATGCCCCATCGGCGCTTGCGCGCGGCCAGCAGCGCCAGGCCCAGCACCAGCACGCCCAGGGTGGCGGCGATGTGGCGGTGGAACTGCTCGCGCCACGCCTTGTGCACCTCCAGCGGCCGGATCTCCAGCGCCGTGTCGTGGCGCACGCCTTCCACCGACGTCGGCCACGCGGCCCGGCCGTAACAGGTCGGCCAGTCGGGGCAGCTCAGCCCGGCGTCGGACAGGCGCACGAACGCACCGAACAGGATCACGACGGTCGCCAGTGCGACCGCGAGCCAGGCGATGCGGTGGAAGTGGCGGTACCAGCTGGCGGACTTGAACGCGGTATTCATTGGGTAGGCATGGATGCGCGCCGGATCAGCGCAGCTTGAGCAGCTTGGAGACGTCCTTGCGCAGCCCGCCCGGATCGAAGCCGGGAGCGTAGCGCAGAACCACGAAGCCGTTCGGGTCGATCACGTACACCGGCACGCCGGCCGGGTCGTCCACGCGCGGCAGGCCCGCGCGCACCGCCGGGTCGGGCTCGACCACGCGCCACGCCCCGCCGGCCGGAAGCGCGGCGGGCGGTGTGCCGATCCACAGCACGTCGACCTCGTCCGCATCCTTGCCGAACAGCTGCCAGACGGTGTCGATCTGGCCGACGAGCGCCTCGCAGGGCGCGCCGCAGTCGGCCGGCGGGGCAACGGCGATCCGCCAGCGGCGTTCGATCGGGTTCCATTCGTACCTGCCGCCATCGGCCAGGCGCGGCGTCACCTCGCGCAGGTCGCCGGGCGGCTGCAGCAGCTCGCCGTTGTTCTGCGTGCCGGCCGGGCGCCAGCCGGAGAAGCGCAACAGGCCGGCCACGAGCATGCTGCCGAAGAACATCGCGAAGATCGCGATGAGCAGGCCGCGGTTGCGGTTGCGGGTTCGGGTGTCGACGGTCATCGGCGGGATTTCCGGAAGGTCAGGATCAGGGCGGTGGCCAGCACCGCCAGGGCCAGTGCGAACCACTGCACCGCATACCCGCGGTGCTTGTCGGGCGGCAGGGTGTTGGGCAGCAGCGCCAGGTCGCGCTCGAAACCGAGCGGCAACGCCGGATCCAGCCGCAGCACGCGCGGTGCCAGGGCAACCGACAGCCCGGTTTCGGCGGCGATGGCCTGCACGTCCACGCGCGTCATCAGCCAGCCGTCGCCGGCCGCGCTGAGCGCGGGGCCCACGGCAATGCCGGTGGAGGGCGGCGGCACCAGCAGGCCGCGCAGTTCGTGCTTGCCCGCCGGCTGCGCCACGCGGGGCAACGCACGGTCACCCGGCAGCGGCAGCCAACCCAGGTCGACGAGCAGCGGCGCACCTGCCTCGGGCACGAAGATCCGGTAGGCCCGCACGCCGACGCGGCCCTCGCGTTGCTGGTTGTCCAGCAGCAGCGCGCCGCGCGCATCGAAGCGGCCGGTCCCCGCGCTCCAGTCGTAGTCGCGGGCGCGCGCCGGGTCGGCGGCCGCCGCCAGCGGCATCGGGCTGCGTTCGAGCAGCACGCGGTCGGCGGCATCGAGCATCGCCTGCTTCTCCACGGCGCGGCGCGACTGCCACATGCCGAGGCTGGCGAACAGGCCGATCGCCAGCACCGCCAGCGTCCAGCCGAACACAAGGTTGCGCCGGCGGCTCACGCGCCCGGCCACCGCGGCTGCGATAATCCACGCGGCGCGCCACGCCGGCGCATCGCAGGCACCGACATGAATGACTCGCTGAAAACGCTGCTGATCATCGCCTTCCTGATCCTGATTCTCTGGAACCTCGGCGCGGGCCTGTACTACATGCTGGTCGACAAGAGCCAGAGCAAGCGCACCGTCAATGCCCTGACCCGCCGCATCGCGTTGTCGGTCGGATTGATCCTGATCGTCATGCTGGCGATCTGGATGGGGTGGATCACGCCGCACGGCGTGGGGGCCTGACCCCGCAATCGCGCCCGGAAACGCCCGGAAACGCCCGGGCGCTCAGACGCGAAAGGCCGGCATTGCCGGCCCCCGCGCAAGGTTCGCTACGGCCTCAGATCACGTAGACGAACATGAAGAGACCCAACCACACCACGTCCACGAAGTGCCAGTACCAGGCCACGGCCTCGAAGCCGAAGTGGTTGTCGCGATCGAAGTGGCCCTTGAGGCAGCGGAACCAGATCACCGCCAGCATGATGGTGCCCAGCGTGACGTGCGCGCCGTGGAAGCCGGTCAGCATGAAGAAGGTCGAGCCGTAGATCCCCGACCCCAGCGTCAGGTTGAGGTCGCGGTAGGCGTGGATGTACTCCTCGGCCTGGAAGAACAGGAAGATGCAGCCCAGCACGACGGTCGCGCCCAGCCACACCAGCAGCGGCTTGCGATGGCCGGCCTTGAGCGCGTGGTGGGCAATGGTGATGGTCACGCCCGAGGTCAGCAGGATCAGCGTGTTGAGCAGCGGCAGGCCCCACGCCGGAATGGTCTGGAAGCTGCCGCCGACCGCGCCCGGACCGTTGCTCGGCCAGGCCGTGCTGAAGGTGTCCCAGAGCAGGCTGTTGGTCATGACGCCGTCGCCTTCACCGCCCAGCCACGGCAGCGCGAACTGGCGGGCATAGAACAGCGCGCCGAAGAACGCGGCGAAGAACATCACCTCCGAGAAGATGAACCACACCATGCCCATGCGGAACGAGGTGTCCACCTGGCGGTTGTAGTGGCCGGCGATCGATTCGCGGATGACGTCGCCGAACCAGCCGAACAGCACCGCGATCATGGCGGCGGCGCCGACGAAGAACGTCCACATGCCCCAGTCGGCTTCGTTGAACCAGCTGGCCAGGCCGACCATGAGGACGAACAGCGCGACCGAGCCCAGCAGCGGCCAGCGGCTGCTGTGGGGCACGAAGTAGATGTTGGCGTCGGGCGAATGGGCGTGGGCCATGTCGGCAGGTTCCGTAGTGGTGCGGCGGGTCAGCGTGGCGTGCCGGTCACGGCGCGGCGTGCGGCGAGTTGGCCGCGGCCGCGCGTGCGGTCAGCACGTCGTTCTTGAAGAAGGTGTAGGACAGGGTGACGGTCTTGACGTCGGCCGGCAGGTTGGGGTCGATGATGAAGCGCACGGGCATGTCGCGCTGCTCGCCGGCCTCCAGCGTCTGCGCGGTGAAGCAGAAGCACTCGGTCTTGTTGAAGTACCCCGACGCGCGCGCCGGCGCCACCGACGGGGTGGCGCTGCCGACGACCGTGCGGTCGCTGGTGTTGTGCGCGTAGTAGGTGGTCTCGTACTGCTCGCCGGGCTTCACCTGCATGGAGAACTGGTGCGGGGTGAACTCCCACGGCAGCTTCGAGTTGACGCTGCCGTCGAACTCCACCGTCACCCAGCGCTCGGCCGCCGGCGCGCGCGCGTCCTGCACGCCCTCCGAGGCCGTGCGTTCCAGGCGGATGCCGAAGACCTTTTCGCAGGCGATCCGGTACAGCGGGATCAGGCTGAAGGTGAAGGCGAACGCGGCGAACGCGACCAGCACCATCTTGACGATGCCGGCAGCGGGACGCGGCTTGGGCGCGGTGTCGCTCACTGCCCCACCACCCCGCTGAGGATGAAGGCGATATAGACCGCGAACGCAACCGCGCCCGCCCACAGTGCCGTGCGCACGGCGCCGCGGCGGCGGGCCTCGACGCTGGCGTTGCGGGGGTTGGGATCGCGGGGGTCGGTCATGGTTGCCATGCAACGGGCGCCGCCACGCGGGCGGCGCCCCGTTCCGTCAGTGCGTGATGTCGCCGTGCGCCAGGTCGCCGTCGCGGATCACCGGCGGCGTGCCGAAGGTGTGGTGCGGCGCCGGGCTCGGCACGGTCCACTCCAGGCCCTTGGCCCCTTCCCACGAACGTGCCGCCGCCAGCGCGCCGTGCTTCTTGGAGTGCAGCAGGATGGCGAACATCATGAAGGGCGTGACGAACATGCCGAACGCGCCGATCGAGCTGATCAGGTTCCAGTCCGCGA
>CBIHLN010000086.1:0-11175 GCA_966210725.1 uncultured Lysobacter sp.
GGTTTCACTGGGTGGGATCAGTCGCAGGTGCCGCACGAGGCGACCGCGATCGACAGGCCGTTGTGCTGCGCGTTGCCGGCACCCGCGGCGATGTTCACGCCGATGTTGCCGACCGCGCCGGACAGCGCGCTGCCGCTCAGCGATGCACTGTTGTCCAGGTCCCAGTACGCCATCAGCATGTTGGCGAAGGTTTCCTGCTCGCTGTCGGCGCTCGCGGCGGCGATCGTGCCGGAGCTGTTGACCGATGCCGCCAGTCCGTTGCTCTGCGCATTGCCCACGCCCGCGGCGACGTTCAGGCCGATGTTGCCCGAGGCGCTGGCCAGCACGTTGTCGCTGACGGACGCGTCGTAGAACAGGCCGTTGTCGGGGCCGCTGGGCAGGTCGGTGCCGAAGTTGGAATCGGTCAGCTGGCTGTTGAACACCATGGCCGAAGCGAACACGTTGTCGCCGTCGACCGCCGACAGCGCACCGTCGTTGGCCTGGGCATTGCCCACGCCGGCGGCGATGTTGACACCGATGTTGCCCGAGGCGCGGCGCATCGCGTCGTCGGAGGCCGAGGCGCTGTTGTCGCCATCGCCGAACGAGCCGTTGGCATAGGTCACCTGGTCCTGGTCGACCACTGCGGCGGACTCGCTGTCCACGCGGATGTAGCCCCACGCATACACGTCACCGATGACGTAGATGCTGTTGAGCATGTCCCAGTCGCTGTAGATGTCCGCGTCGTCGCCCGACGCCAGAACCGGTGCGGATACCGCGAGCAGGGCCGCGGCGAGGATGGAGTGATGCAGTTTCATGTCGTGGTCTCCCGGTGAGGGAGGCGCGGGGCCGGATGGCCCCGCGTCTCGACTGGCGGTATCAGTCGCACGTGCCGCACGAGGCGGTCGCGATGGACAGGCCGTTGTGTTGCGCGTTGCCGGCGCCCGCGGCGATGTTCACGCCGATGTTGCCGACGGCCGAGGACAGCGCGTTGCCACTGAGCGAGGCGCTGTTGTCGAGGTCGCACCACGCCAGCAGCTCGTTGAACTCGGTCCACTGCTCGCTGTCGGCGCTGGCCTTGGCGATCGTGCCGGAGCTGTTGACCGAGGCGGCCAGCGCGTTGGACTGCGCATTGCCCACGCCGGCGGCCACGTTCAGGCCGATGTTGCCCGAGGCGCTGGCCAGGACGTTGTCGCTGACGGACGCGTTGTAGAACAGCTGGTTGTCGGCGCTGCCGTTGTCGGTCGCGCCGTTGCCGTACGTCCACTGGCTGTTGAACACCATGGCCGAGGCGAACACGCGGTTGCCGTCGACCGACGACAGTGCGACGTCGTTGGCCTGGGCGTTGCCCACGCCGGCGGCGATGTTGGCGCCGATGTTGCCCGACGCACCACGCAGGGCGTTGTCGGACGCGAAGGCGTCGTTGTCGCCGTCACCGGCCGAGCCGTTGGCGAAGGTGGTCTGGTCCTGGTCGACCAGCGCGCCGGACTCGCTCGACACGCGGATGTCGCCGTAGGCGAACACGTCGCCATACACCCAGATGCTGTTGTACATGTCCCAGCCGGTGTAGATGGTGGCGTCGTCGCCCTCGGCCATGGCCGGGGCGGAGATGGCGAGCAGCGCGACCGCCAGGACCTTCAGATGCGTTTTCATCGGATTCTCTCCTCGTTGGGGATCGGCGGGGACGCTGATCCGTCCCCGCCGGAGTCACTGGGGTGTGATCAGTCGCAGGTGCCGCACGAAGCAGTCGCGATCGACAGGCCGTTGTGCTGCGCGTTGCCGACGCCCGCGGCGATGTTCACGCCGATGTTGCCGACGGCCGAGGACAGGGCCGCGCCGCTGAGCGAGGCGGTGTTGTCCAGGTCGCAGTTGGCCAGCAGTTCGTTGAAGATCGTGAACTGCTCGCTGTCGGCGCTGGCCTTGGCGATCGTGCCGGAGCTGTTGACCGAAGCGGCCAGCGCGTTGGACTGCGCATTGCCGACGCCGGCGGCGACGTTCAGGCCGATGTTGCCCGAGGCGCCCGACAGCACGTCGTCGGAGACCGACGCGTCGTTGAACAGCTGGTTGTCGGGGCCGCTCGGCGCGTCGGTGGCACCGTTGATCGCGGTGGTCTGGCTGTTGAACACCATGGCCGAGGCGAACACGCGGTTGCCGTCGACCGACGACAGTGCGACGTCGTTGGCCTGGGCGTTGCCCACGCCGGCGGCGATGTTGGCGCCGATGTTGCCCGAGGCCGAGCTCAACGCGTCGCCCGAAGCCGAAGCGGTGTTGTCGCCGTCGCCGTAGGACACGTTGCCTTCCGTCAGCTGGTCCTGGTCGACCAGCGCGCCGGACTCGCTGGCGACGCGGATCTCGCCACTGGCGTAGATATCGCCGATGACATAGATGCTGTTGAGCATGTCCCAGTCGCTGTAGATCGTCGCGTCGTCGCCTTCGGCGAATGCGGCGGTCGAGAACAGGCTGCCGAGGGCAATGGCGAGAAGCGTGGTGCGGACTTTCATGATCTCTCTCCTGGTGGTGTCGTCGTTGTGGTGCTGCGGTGGTGCAAGCGGTGCTGCCTGGTCCTGTCGTTACGGCGTGCCCCCGGGCAGCTGGAGCACGATGGCGTTGGTGGAGCTGTTGCCCACCCCCGCCGTCTGATTGACCTGGACTACGCCCTGGCTGCCGCGGAACGCGTCGTCCGCGATCACGGCCTCTCTCCGCCAGGACGGGGCCACGGCCCCCTCAGGTGTGGTGGCATCGCCGGCGACATCGGCCAGCGCCGCGTCGTCGATGCCGGTGATGCCGGTGGCGCCATGGGCGCCGGCCGCGACAACGCCCTGCGGGCCCTGTCCGACCATGAAAAGGTTGGCCTGCGCGTTGCCGGACCCCGCGACCTGGTTGACCGAGAGCACGCCCTGGCTGCTGGCGAAGGCGCGGTCGTGGATGCGCGCGGCGGCGTCGCGTTCGCGCACACCCGCACCGGGGCGTTGCAGGGCGTGTACGCCGACGACGCCCAGGCCGCCGTCGCTGGACGCGATGGCCCCGAGGTTGACCTGCGCATTGCCGGCGCCGGCGGCCTGGTTGACCGCGATGCGGCCCTGCGCGCCGCGCGCGGCGGCGCCATCGACGGTGGCCTGGTCGAGCGGCACGTCGTCCGACGCGCGTGCCGTGGCCGATGCCAGGGTCGCGACGAGCAGCAGCGCAAGGGCGGTTCGGGCGCGCATCACGGCCCCCCGCCCTGGGTCTTGCCCACGGCCTGCATCACGCTGGTGGTGACCAGGTTGCCGATATTGGAGGTCGCGTTGCCGACCGCACTGCCCACCCCGCCGACCGCGCCGCCGACGCTGGCGCCGGGGCCGATCGATGCCGCCGGACCCGCGCTGGAGCCGGCCCCGAGCAGGGTGCCTCCCGTCAGGCCCGACAGGCCCCGGCCGACCGCGGACTGCACCGCGGCACCGGCCATGACGCCGGCCGAGCCGCGTTGTCCGAGCTCGTCGTCGACCAGCTCGCCCATCATCGCGTCCATCGTTCCGTGGAACACGGTGGCCGGGAACGTGGTCGCCTCGCTGTGGATCGGGTTGTCCTCCAGCGGTACGCCGCGGTAGGCGATCCGGGGCTGCACGGTGCGTGCGATGACGACCGTCGGATCCTTGGCGGGCCCGGCCTCGGACGCCGGACCGGCACCGCCTTCCTCCGACGGGCCCGCATCCTGCGCACGTGCCGGGGCGGCCGCCGCCAGCCCCAGCGCGAGGAACGATCCCAGCAGCGCCGGCAGGGCGCGCGGCACGGAGTGGCGGATTGCAGCGGTGGAGGGCATCGAAGGTTCCCCTGTCGGCGTGGCCGGCATGCACGGGCATGCCAGCGGCAGGGACAACAGCGCCAGTTCCGTGCCAAGCCTCCAACCCATTGAATTGGAACGGGTTCAGGGCGCGACGCGCCCTCCATCGACGGTGAGGGGCGGGTGAAAGGTTTCAGTGCTGAAACGCCGCCTGGCGGTGACGCGCGTGCGGCCACCGCCCTTCGACGCCCCACAGGCCGGCACCGATGCCTTCACGTCGGTTTCACCTCATCGAAACAGCGCTCGCGCGTGGCGTTTCGCTTTTGCAACCCGCGGAACGCGTGCGAGGATGGCCGCTTTCCGGAAGGATTCCGTTGCAGCAATGAGTACTGCGCCCGCGCACGAGCAGGACGACTTCATCGAGGTCTACCCCGACGCGCTGGATGCGGCGTGGTGCCACGCGCTGACGGAGCGGTTCTCGGGCAGCCCCGACGGCCGCCCCGGCCGGGTCGGCAGTGGCGTGATGCCCGACCTCAAGGACAGCCTGGACATCACCATCAGCGGCCGCCCCGACTGGCGCGACGCGGAGGGCGCCTTGAACCAGGCGGTCTTCCGCGGCCTGATGCGCTACCTGAGGCGGTACCCGTATGCGCTGATCGCACCGTTGATGCTGGAAACGCCCGATGCCGATGGGACGCGGCGGCGCCTCACCGCCGAGCGCGTGCGGGCCATGGACGACACTGCGCTGGCCGAGGTGATGCAGACGGTGTTCCGCCCCGGTGCGATCAACCTGCAGCGCTACACCGGCGGTCGCGGCGGCTACCCGTACTGGCACTGCGAGCTGTACCCGCGCGACCCGCGCGCGGACACGCTGCACCGCCACCTGCTGTGGACGGTCTATCTCAATGACGGGTTCGAGGCGGGCGAAACCGAGTTCCTCTACCAGCAGCGCCTCATCGCGCCGCGCACCGGTTCGCTGCTGATCGCGCCTGCGGCGTTCACCCACACCCACCGCGGAAACCGGCCACAGGGCGGCGACAAGTTCATCGCCACCAGCTGGGTGCTGTTCCAGCGGGCGGAGACGTTGTTCGGGGAATGAGGCGTGCCTGCCGCGCGCGCGGGACCCGGCGCGTCAGGTCCGCGGGTGGTTCAGGACCAGCCAGTACAGGCCGACCTGCTTGACCGCCCATACGAACTGCTCGAAATCCACCGGCTTCTGGATGTAGCTGTTCACGCCGAGCGCGTAGCTGGCCTCCACGTCGAACGGCTCGGTGCTGGTGGTCAGCACGACCACCGGAAGCGTGCGCGTCGCCTCGTTGGCACGGATCGCCTGCAGCACCTCACGGCCGTCAACCTTGGGCAGGTTGAGGTCCAGCAACACGATGGACGGCAGGTCGGACGGATCACGCCCGGCATGCGCGCCACGCGCGAAGAGGTAGTCCAGCGCTTCGGCGCCGTCGCCCACCACCACCAGGTTGTTGGCGATCTTGGCTTCGTCGAAGGCGATCCGGGTCAGCTCGACATCGTCCGGATTGTCTTCAACCAGCAGGATGTCTTTGTGCATCGGCGGAGTCCTCGGCCGCACGGGCGGCGGGCAGGTCGATGTGGAAGGTGGCGCCTTCGCCCGGGGTGGATTCGCCCGTCAGGGCGCCGCCGTGGCGGGCCACGATGCGGTGCGCCGCCGCCAGCCCCAGGCCATGGCCCCCGCCCGCGTCCGGACCGTGCAGGCGCTGGAAGGGTTCGAACAGCTTGTGAGCATAGCGCATGTCGAAACCGCTGCCGGCGTCGCGCACCTGCACGTGCAGGCGGTCCCCGCGGACCTCGCCGCTGACCCGGATCCGCACTTCGTCACGGTCGCGCGAGAACTTCCATGCGTTGCCCAGCACGTGCGTCAGCATGAGTTTGAGCAGGCGCTCGTCGCCCCGGGTGCGGAGGTCGGGCGCGATGTCGATGACCACCGCGCGCTCGGGCTCGGCATCCTGGAGCTCGGCCAGTACCCAGTCGGCCAGCATCGACAGGTCGACGGTGCCCGACCGGAGTTCGCTGCGGGTGGCGGTGGACAGGTCGCCGAGCCCCGTGAGCAGGCTGCCCATGCGCGATGCGGCGGCGCGGATGCGCTGCAGGTGGTCGCGGCCGCTGTCGTCGAGCTGGCCACCGCAGCGCTTGTCGAGCAGGCCGGCAAAACTCTCGATCGATCGCAACGGCGCACGCAGGTCGTGCGCGACGGAGTCGGCAAACATCTGCAACTGCTGCTGCGAGGCCTCGGCCATGTGCGCATCGTCGTCGGCGTGCTGGCGGAGCGACGCCTGGACCCGGCGTTCACCGCTGAGGTCGCGCAACGTCATCAGCACGGGATGCGCAGCCGGCGACGGGGCGTCCGGACTGCGTTCCGAGGCGGCCGACAGGGTAGCCTGCACCCAGACTTCCCCCCCGTCGACGGGCAGGCAACGCCGGGCCGCCTCGATCGACGGCGACTGGCCGTTGGCGATGGACTGCAGTGCCTCGCCGAACGCGATGCGCTCATCGGGGTGGAAGCGGTCGGCGGCGGGTGTGCCCGACAGCTGTGCCAGGGCACAACCCAGCATCCGTTCGAGTGCGGGGTTCGCGTAGCACCAGAGCCCCTGCGCGTCCAACATCGCCACGGGCATCGGCGAGGCCGCCAGCGCCAGCCGGAACATCGCATCCGGGACGGGGCGGTCACCGGTCTGCGGCGGCTTGGCTTCGAACAGGGACATCGGGGCTCTCTTTTTGGGCGCCAGTCTACCGGGCGCCATCGTGACGGGCCGGTGCACGCAGGGCCCGGGGCGTCCCGCACAATGCGCGCCATGGAACTCCCCCAGATCCTATTCCTGCTGATCCTGGCGGGCGCACTCTACCTGTTCGTCAGCGAGCGGTTGCGGGTCGATGTGACCGCGATGCTGACGCTGCTCGCACTGGTGCTGACCGGCGTGCTGGACTCGAAGCAGGCGCTGTCGGGGTTCGCCAGCGAGCCGGCGATCATCATCGCGGCCGTGTTCGTCATTTCCGGCGGCCTGGCCGCGACGGGCATCACCGAACGGATCGGCCAGTGGATCGGTCAGGTGGGCGGTCGCAGCGAAACCCGCGCGATCGCCGTGGTGATGCCGGTGGTGGCGGCGCTGTCGTCGTTCACCCACCACGTGATGGTGACGGCGATGATGCTGCCGATCCTCACGCGCTTCGCCAAGTTGCGAGGCCTGTCGGCATCGCGGCTGCTGATGCCGATGTCGTTCGCCGCGTCGCTCGGCACGACGCTCACGCTGGTCAGCGCGCCGGCGTTCCTGCTGGCCGACAACCTGATCGAACGCACCGGCAGCGACGGCCTGGGCATTTTCTCGATCACCCCGATCGGCATCGCGCTGGTGCTGGTCGGGATGGTCTACATGCTGCTCGCACGGTGGGTGCTGCCCAAGCGCGGCGGCGATGCCGGCGACGACGAGTACATGCGGCTGGACCGTTACCGCACCGAACTGCTGATCATCGAGGGCTCGCGCTGGAGCACGCGCCCCTTGGCCGAACTGCAGAAGGCACTCGGCGACAAGTTCCGGCTGCTGGGCTGGCTGCGCGACGGCAAGCGGCGGCGCGATCTCGGCGACAGCAGCCCCCTGCTCAGTGGCGACGTGCTGCTGGTGGAGGCGTCGGCCGATGCGCTGGCGTCGCTGCACGACGACGAGGGCCTGGACCTCAACGCCATCGCCCGCTTCGGCGACACCGTGACCGGCGATGGCGAGCCGCAGCTGGTGCAGGCGGTCGTGGCCCCAGGCTCCGAGTTCATCGGTCACTCCGTGCGCGAGCTGGATTTCTCGCGACGCTTCTCGGCGGTCATCGCCGGGCTCTGGCGGCGCGACGGGGCGATCGCCTCGCGGCTGGCCGACGCACGCCTGCGCGAGGGCGACCTGCTGGTGCTGTGGGGGAAGCCGGCACGCTTCGCCGAACTGGCCGCGCACCATGGTTTCCTGATGCTGGTGCCGTTTGCCGGCGAGGCCAAGCGCAGGATCCGCGCGCCGCTGGCGCTGACGATCCTCGGCCTGACGATCCTTGCCGCCGCCACCGAATGGCTGCCCGCGCCGCTGGCGTTCCTGCTGGGTGCGGTGGCGATGGTGGCGCTGCGGTGCGTGGACATCGACCAGGCCTACCGCGAGATCGACGTGCGCATCTTCGTGATGATCGCCGGTGTGATCCCGCTGGGCATCGCGATGGAGCAGACCGGCACCGCGCAGCTGTTGGCGGGCGGCCTGCTGCACCTGGTCTCGGACTGGCCGACGCTGGCGGTGCTGCTGGTGATGTTCGGCGTCGCCGGCCTGCTGACGCAGATCCTGTCGGACGCGGCGACCACGGTGCTGCTCGGGCCGGTCGCCGTCGCGGTCGCGCAGGCGCTGGGCCACCCGCCCACCCCGTTTGTGGTGTGCACCGCGCTGGGTGCGGTGGTGTCGTTCCTGACCCCGATCGGCCACCACGGCAACCTGCTCATTCTCGGCCCGGGGCAGTACCGCTTCGCCGACTTCCTGCGCATCGGCCTGCCGCTGACGGCGCTGATGGCGTTCGTCAGCGCCTGGATGGCGCGCTGGCTGTGGCTGGGTGGGCCGTTGTTCTAGACGCAGGGATTGGCGGGCGGGGAACGGGTATCAGGTGAAAGTCGGCAAGGCAGCAGGAAAGACTGTCGATTACCCATCCCCGTATTCCCTTCCGCGCTTTCAGAACAACGCGCCCTGCGGCGAAGGCTTGCGCGGCGCGATGAAGTGGCTGCAGTCCAGCGGCGGCAGGCGGCCGTATCCCAACCGGCGATGCGCCCTGGCGAAGCGCTGGGCGATGAGGTCCGCGAACGGGCCCTGGCCGCGCATGCGCGTGCCGAAGTTCGCGTCGTAGTCCTGGCCGCCGCGCATCTGCCGGATCAGGCTCATGACGTGTGCGGCGCGCTCGGGGTAGTGCAGCTCGAGCCATTCGCGCCACACCTGCTTGAGCTCGTGCGGCAAACGCAGCAACACATAGCCCGCCGCGCGGGCTCCAGCATCGTGCGCCGCCTCCAGGATGTGTTCGAGTTCACTGTCGGTAATCATCGGCACCACCGGCGCGACCATGACCCCGACAGGCACGCCGGCATCGTGCAGTGCGCGCATCGCCTTGAGCTTGCGATGCGGCGCGGTGGCGCGCGGTTCCATGCGCGAGGCCAACCGGTTGTCGAGCGTGGTCACGGAGAAGTACACGGTCACCAGGCGGTCACGCGCCAGGTCCGACAGGACATCGAGGTCGCGCTCGATCAGCGCGCTCTTGGTGACGAAGCTCACCGGATGGCGGCACTCGGCCAGCACCTCCAGCACCTGGCGCGTCACCCGGTAGCGGCGCTCGATCGGCTGGTAGGCATCGGTGTTGATCCCCAGTGCGATCGGTGCAGGTCTGTAGGACGGCTTGGCCAGCTCGTGCCGCAGGCGCTCGGCGGCGTTGGTCTTGGCGAAGAGGCGGGTCTCGAAGTCCAGCCCGGGCGAAAGATCGAGGTAGCTGTGCGACGGCCGCGCAAAGCAGTACACGCAGCCGTGCTCGCACCCGCGGTACGGGTTGACCGATTGGCTGAAGCCGATGTCGGGCGAGTCGTTGCGGCTGATGACGGTGCGCGCCTGTTCCTCGCGCACGCGCGTGGCCGGGTTCGGCGCGTCGGCGAGGTCCTCGTAGACCGAGCCCCAGCCATCGTCGCTGCCGACCGCTTCGGTCACGGCGAAACGCCCGGCCACGCGTGAGGCGGCGCCGCGGCCCTTGAGCGGCGCCGTCGGCGTGCGGGCGTCTTCGGTGGAGGCATCGGGCACGCGGCCCCGGGCACGGTCTTGCACCTCCATAGGCTACGCTCGCGCGGTCGCAGCGCCTGCGACGGGCACTGAACGGTTCACGGGGATCCCATGTTCGACTGGTTGCACGGCCTCTGGCAGGCGTTCGTCTCGATCCCGCACCTGGGCCTGTACCTGACGCTGGGCTGGGTGGCGTATTTCATCGGCCTGGGCGGCTGGATCGTGCTGCAGAAGCGCGAACCGGTGGCCACCATCAGCTGGCTGATCAGCCTGGCGGCGCTGCCGTACCTGGGCTTCCTGATCTATTACGTGTTCGGGCCGCAACGCATCCGGCGCCAGAAGCTTCGCCGCGGCCGCGCACGCGCCGCGCTGCCGCCGCCGCCGGAGGGCCTCAATCCCAGCGCCGAAGCAGTCGAGCTGGCGCGGGTGGTGCAGGCCACCACGCGGCTGCCGCCCACGACCGCCACGCGGGTCGACCTGCTGGTCGACGGCAGCGGCAAGTACCCGGCGTTGTTGGACGCGATCGCGACCGCGCGCCACCGCGTGCACCTGGAGTACTACATCTACGAGCCGGACACGACCGGCACCGCGCTGCGCGATGCGCTCGTCGAGCGCGCGCAAGCGGGCGTGGAAGTGCGGCTGCTGCTGGATGCGATCGGCGCCGGCAGGGTCAATCGGCACTTCCTGCAACCGCTGGTGGACGCCGGCGGCGAGGTGGCGTGGTTCCACCCGATGCGCCTGCGCTGGTTCTGGAAGCGGCCGTGGCTCAACCTTCGCAGCCATCGCAAGATCGTGGTGATCGACGACACGATCGGGTTTACCGGTGGCATGAACGTGACCGACGAGCAGGACGAACGCCTGCGCGGTGATGCCTACCGCGATCTGCACCTGCGTCTGGAAGGCGACGTGGTCCGGGCGCTGCAGCTGGTCTTCATCGAGGACTGGACCTACGCCACGGGGCAACCGCCACTGGCGATGCCCGAAGGCCCGTCCACCCCCGGCTCAATCGCGACGCAGGTGGTCGTATCCGGGCCGGACTCGTCCTGGGAGGCGATCCACCGCGCCCACGTCAGCGCGATCCATGCCGCCCGCCGCCGCGCGTGGCTGGTGACGCCGTACTTCGTTCCCGGCGAAGCGGCGCGGATGGCGCTGACCTCGGCGGCGCTGGGCGGGCTCGATGTCCGCCTGCTGGTCCCCAAGCTGAGCGACAGCCGCCTGGTGACCTTCGCGGCGCGGTCCTATTTCGACGAACTGCTCGCGGCCGGGGTCAGGATCTACGAGTACGGCCCCCGCCTGCTGCACACCAAGGCCCTGCTGTGCGACGAGGATTTCCTGATCGTCGGCAGCGCGAACTTCGACCATCGCAGCTTCCGGCTCAATTTCGAGGTCTCGGTGATGTTCGCCGATGCTGCGCTCGCGTCGCGCCTGGAGGCGCTGATCGAACACGAGTGCGACGACTGCGTTCCGGTGAAGGACGACCGCGACCGGCCGTTGTGGCGCGCACGCCTGCCCGAAGCCCTCGCCCGCCTGGTGTCGCCCCTGCTGTGACGCCCGTCGCCGGAGGGCTTGAGGCGCGGTAGCGGCCGGCTACACTGGCGCGGTCCTTCCCTGCGGAGTCCGGCCATGTGGCCCTGGTTGTTCCTG
>CBIHLN010000087.1:0-11071 GCA_966210725.1 uncultured Lysobacter sp.
AAGCAGCGCGGGTTACCGAAGGCAGGCGTGACCCGTCCTCCCGATACCGCCACATCCCGCGGATATGCGAAAGTCCGCCGACCCCGTTGCGCCCACTGCCCCCGGACCCCATCCCATGAAGCCCACGCTGCTGCTTGCGACGCTGATGACCCTGACTTCGACCGCCACCGCCCAGACCCTGCCGACCCCGCCCGATGCCGAGCGCCGGCCGCACGTGGTCAAGGCCCCGCATGGCGCCGAGCGCAACGATCCGTACTACTGGCTGCGCGACGACGCCCGCAAGGCGCCGGACATGCTGGCCTACCTCAATGCCGAAAACGCCTACGCCGACGCGGTGATGGCGCCGCTCAAGCCGTTGGAGAACGCGCTGTACGAGGAGATCGTCGGGCGCATCAAGCAGGACGACAGCTCGGTGCCGTACCGCGAGCGCGGCTGGTGGTACTACAGCCGCTTCCAGGCCGGGCAGGACTACCCGATCTACGCCCGCCGCCGCGACGGCGAGGGCGTCGACGCGGTGGCCATCCAGACCGCCAACGACGCCGGCGACTTCGCAGGCGAGCAGGTGCTGCTGGACGTCAACACCATGGCCGCCGACAAGGACTACTTCAACGTCGGCGACTGGGCCGTCAGCCAGGACAACCGCCTGCTGGCGTGGGCCGAGGACGACGTCGGCCGCCGCCAGTACGTCATCCGCATCAAGAACCTGGAAACCGGCGAGGTCCATTCCGACCGCATCGAGGGCGTATCGGCCAACCTGGTGTGGGCCGACGACAACCGCACGCTGTTCTACGTCGAGAACGACCCGGAGACGCTGCTCACCGTGCGGGTGAAGAAGCACGTGCTGGGCACGCCGGCCAGCGACGACGCGCTGGTGTACGAAGAGGAAGACGACAGCTTCTACATGGGCGTCGGCCGCACCCGCGACGACCGCTTCATCTGCATCGGCGTGGAAAGCACGGTGTCGAGCGAAATGCGCTGCGCGCCGGCGGCCGATCCGGGCGCGTTCACGGTGCTGGCCCCGCGCCAGCGCGACGTGGAGTACGACGCCGACCACCACGGCGGCCGCTGGGTGATCCGCACCAACGCACCGGGCGCCGACGGCCAGCCCGCGAAGAACTTCAAGATCGTGACCGCCCCCAGCGACGCCACCTCGCGTGCGCAGTGGCAGGACTGGGTGGCGCACGACCCGGATGTCTTCATCGACGGCTTCGAGCTGTTCGACGGCTTCACCGCCGTGGCCGAGCGCTCCGGCGGCCTGGAGCGGCTGCGCCTGCTGCGCGGCGCGCCGGGCACCGCGGATGCGTCCCAGGAGTACGTCAAGGTGGACGAGCCGGCGTACTCCATCGGCCTGTCGACCAACGCCGAGCCCGACACCCGGTGGCTGCGCTACAGCTACACCTCGATGACCACGCCGGCGACGACGTATGAGGTCAACATCGCCACCGGCGAGCGCCGCCAGCTCAAGCAGCAGCCGGTGATCGGCTATGACCCGTCGAAATACGAGACCGAGCGCCTGTGGGCGACCGCGCGCGACGGCACCAAGATCCCGGTGTCGCTGGTCTACCGCAAGGGCTACCAGAAGGACGGCACTGCCGCGCTGCTGCAGTACGCCTACGGCAGCTACGGCAACTCGATCGACCCGACCTTCAACCTGCCGGCGGTCAGCCTGCTTGACCGCGGTGTGGTCTACGCCATCGCGCACATCCGCGGCGGCCAGGAGATGGGCCGCGCCTGGTACGACGCCGGCAAGCTGCTCAACAAGAAGAACACCTTCACCGACTTCATCGATGTCACCCGCTTCCTGGTGGAGCAGGGCGTGGCCGCGCCCGACCGCGTCGCGGCCTACGGCGGCAGCGCCGGCGGCCTGCTGATGGGCGCCATCGCCAACATGGCGCCGGACGACTACCGCGTGATCCTGTCGCAGGTGCCGTTCGTGGACGTGGTCACCACCATGCTCGACGCCAGCATCCCGCTGACGACCAACGAGTACGACGAGTGGGGCAACCCCGAGGACGCGCAGTACTACGACTACATGCTGTCGTATTCGCCCTACGACAACCTCACCGCGCAGGCGTACCCGGCGACGTTCGTCGGCACCGGCCTGTGGGATTCGCAGGTGCAGTACTGGGAGCCGGCCAAGTACGTGGCGAAGCTGCGCGACGTGAATACCGGCACCGAGCCGGTGGTCTTCCGCACCAACATGGACGCCGGCCACGGCGGCAAGTCCGGGCGCTTCCGCCGGTACCGGGAGATGGCGGAGATGTACGCGTTCGCTTTGGATCGGCTGGGGGTGGCGGAAACCGCGTCCACGCCGGCGTCGGCGGCGAAGGCGGACTGACCGCCGGCCGTCCAGCCCCGTCGCGCGCCTGCCCTTGCCGTCCTGCACGCAGTGACGGATCAGCGTTCCGCTTGAACAACCGGGGCGGACGGCCAGGTCCCTCGCTGCACCCGGGACCGCATCGTATGGCGGGCATGCCGTTGCCATGACTCGACACGATCCGGACACCGGCCCGACATCCGCCCGCTTCCGCTGGGCGTGGTGGCTGCTGGCCTACGGCGCACTCGCGCTTGGCGTCATCGGAGTCGTCGTGCCCGGGCTGCCGACGGTCCCGTTCATCCTGCTGTCGGCGTATGCCGCCGCCCGCGGCTCGCGGCGCCTGCACCGCTGGTTGCTCGCGCACCCGCGCTTCGGCCCGATGATCCACGACTGGCAGGCGCACGGCGCCGTCGCGCGGCGCTCCAAGGTGCTCGCCATCGGCACCATGATGCTGTGCGCGGGCGTGATGTTCCTGACCGCGCCGCGTGTGTGGATGGCGCTGACCGGCACCGCGATCATGGCGGTGGTCGGGACCTGGCTGTGGCACCGGCCCGAGCCGCCGCGCTGACCTACGCAGCCGCGTGCGCCGGGGCTACACTGCGGCGATGGACATCCGCCCCGCATTGAATCTTCTCGCCCCGGCCCTGCTGGCCCTTTCGCTGGCCGCGTGCGGCAACAAGGGTCCCTTGATCCAGGCGCCGACGGCCCCGGTCGACCCCGAACAGGCCCCGGCCACGCCGACCGGCGAAGTGCCGGTGGAACTGGCCCCCGCCGAAGCCGACACCGACACCTCCGACGAGGTCGTTCAGGATGGCATGCTGATCAACGAGGACGAGGCCACCGACGGTGCCGTCGAGCCGCCGGTCGACGACACGCCGCCCGACCCGACCGACGACGACGGGAATGGCTGACCGCGCCTCCGCGCCTGATCCTGCCGTACTGCGTTTCAGCAAGATGCACGGTGCGGGCAACGACTTCGTCGTGCTCGACCTGCGCGGCGGGCGATCGGCGCCCACGCCGCAGCTGTGCCGTGCGCTGGCCGACCGCCACACCGGGGTCGGCTGCGACCAGATCCTGACGATCGAGGACGCGCCGGACCCCGGCGTGGTCGCCGCCTACCGCATCTGGAACAGCGACGGCAGCGCGGCGGGGCAGTGCGGCAATGGCGCGCGCTGTGTCGCCGCCTGGCTGGTGCGCGATGGCGCGTCAGGCGCGGGCGACTTCGTACTCACCAGCCCGGCCGGTCGCCACGACGTGCAACGGCTGGACGATGGCCGCTACCGCATCGCGATGGGCGTGCCGGCGTTCGACCCGTCGCGGATTCCGCTCGTGGGTTTCGACGCGGCCGACCGCTACACCCTGCAGTGCGACGGCGGCACGGTCGCGTTCGGCGCGGTGTCGATGGGCAACCCGCATGCGGTCATCGAGGTCGACGATGTCGATACCGCGCCGGTCGATGCGCTCGGCCAGTGGCTGCAGGCGCAGCCGGCGTTCCCGGACTCGGTCAACGTCGGCTTCGCCCAGGTCACGGGCGTGAACCGCATCCGCCTGCGCGTGTTCGAGCGCGGCGTCGGCGAGACCCTCGCCTGTGGCAGCGGCGCCTGCGCGGCCGCGGCGGTGTTGATGCGGCGTGGACGCCTCGCGCGGCGCGCGATGGTGTCGCTGCCCGGCGGCGATCTTGAAATTGACTGGCCCGACGATGCCGCCGGCATCACCATGGCCGGGCCGGTGGCATTTGTATTCGAAGGAGAGTGGTGGGCATGAGCGATACACGCGAGGCGCTGGGCGCGCATGAAGTGGCGGCGTGGCTGCGGCGGCACCCGAAGTTCCTGCAGCAGTTCCCGGACCTCGCGATCACCCTGGTGGTGCCGCGCGACGAGGGCCCGGCCGCGTCGCTGGCCAGCTACCAGCTGGAGGTGCTGCGCGACAAAAACCGCGAGCTCACACGGCGCCTGCACGAGTTGTTCGGCAACGCACAGGAGAACGAGCGGTTGGCGGTGCGTACGCACCAGCTGACCCTCGCGCTGATGCGCCAGCCCTCGCGCGCCGACGTGGTGCGGGCGATGGCGGCCACGCTGGCGGAGGACTTCAACGGCGACCTGGTGCGCATCGTGCTGTTCGAGTCCATCGACGGGCTGGAGGACGCCGACTGGCTGCAGGTGGTCGACGCCGGTGATGCGCGCCTGGCGCCGTTCGCCGACTGCCTGGCCGAGGGCGCCCCGCTTTGCGGCCGCCTGCAGCCGGCCAAGCACGACGTGCTCTACGACGACCGTGCGCCCGACGTGCAGTCCACCGCGCTGCTGCCGCTGCCGGGCCTGGGCCTGGTCGCAGTCGGCAGCGGCGACGCCAACCGGTTCTTCCCGGGCATGGGCACGCTGTTCCTGCGGATGATGGGCGAGGCGTTCGCTGCGGCCCTGGCGCGCGACGCGCGCTGAGGCCGGACACGCGCGGGCACTCCAGTGAGCGCGGTCGACCAGTTCCTGTCCCATCTCGATGTCGAGCGACGCGTGTCGCCGCACACGCTCGCCGCCTACCGCCGCGACCTGGAGGCGCTGTCGCTGTGGGCCACTGACAATGGACAGGCGGTGGAACGGCTGCAGGCCGACCACATCCGCGCGTTCGTGGCCGCCGAACACCGCCGCGGCCTGACGCCCAAGAGCCTGCAGCGCCGGTTGTCGGCCTGCCGCAGCTTCTACGCCTGGCTGCTGCGCAATGGGCGCATTGCCGCCAGCCCCGCCGCGGCCATCCGTGCGCCCAAGGCCCCGCGCAAGCTGCCGCAGGTGCTGGACCCGGACGAGGCCAAGGCGCTGGTCGAGGTGCCCACCGATGCCCCCCTGGGCGTGCGTGACCGCGCATTGCTCGAGCTGTTCTATTCGTCCGGCCTGCGCCTGTCGGAGCTGTGCGGCCTGCACTGGCGCGACCTCCACCTGGACGACGGACTGGTGCACGTGCTCGGCAAGGGCAGCAAGCAGCGCATCGTCCCACTGGGCTCGCACGCGCGCACCGCGCTGGGCGACTGGAAGCGCGAATCCGGCGGCACCGCCGACACGCCGGTATTCCCGGGCCGCAAGGGACCGATCACGCCGCGGGCGGTGCAGTTGCGGTTGCGGCAGCTGGCGCAACGCCAGGGCCTGTTCAAGCGCGTGCATCCGCACCTGCTGCGCCATTCCTTCGCCAGCCACATCCTGGAATCCTCCGGCGATCTGCGCGGCGTGCAGGAACTGCTCGGCCACGCCGACATTGCCACCACCCAGATCTACACGCACCTGGACTATCAGCACCTCTCGCGTGTCTACGACGCGGCGCACCCGCGCGCCAAGCGCAAGCCGTAGCTGTTGCGACCCTGTAGGAGCGGCTTCAGCCGCGAACTCGAGTCGGTCACGCGCGGCGGTTGACGCTCGCGGCTGAAGCCGCGCCTGCACCCACCGGCAGTCCCGCCCTTGCGCCACCGCTCGGCGATCCCCATCCAAGGGGCTCGACCCCCGGAGGCCGCATGGACCCCAGCCAGAACCCCACCCGCTTCCACGCCACCACCATCGTCTCGGTGCGTCGCGATGGCCGCGTCGCCGTTGCCGGCGACGGCCAGGTCACGCTCGGCCACACGGTGATGAAGGGCAACGCGCGCAAGGTGCGCCGCCTCGGCCGCGACGGCCAGGTGCTGGCGGGCTTCGCCGGCGCGGCCGCCGATGCGTTCACCCTGTTCGAACTGTTCGAGGCCAAGCTGGAGAAGCACGGCCAGCTGACCCGCGCCGCGGTGGAGATGGCCAAGGACTGGCGCACCGAGCGCCGCTTCGGGAAGCTCGAGGCGCTGCTCGCCGTCGCCGACCGCGAAACCTCGCTCGTGATCAGCGGCACCGGCGACGTCATCGAGCCGGAGGACGGGATCATCGCCATCGGTTCGGGCGGCATGTACGCCCTGAGCGCTGCGCGTGCGCTGATGGCGCACACCACGCTGGACGCCACGACCATCGCCACCGAGGCGATCAACATCGCCGGCGACGTGTGCATCTACACCAACCGCAACGTGGTGGTGGAAGAACTGTAGGAGCGGCTCCAGCCGCGATCGGATAACCGGTCGCGCCAACCCGCTCCCGATCGCGGCTGAAGCCGCTCCTACGAAAGCCTTTGACCCATGCCCAACAAGCCCGACACCTCCAACGCCACCATGACCCCGCGCGAGATCGTGCAGGCGCTCGACCGCCACATCGTCGGCCAGTCCGACGCCAAGCGCGCCGTCGCCATCGCGCTGCGCAACCGCTGGCGCCGCAGCCAGCTGGCCGATGACCTGCGCAACGAGGTGATGCCCAAGAACATCCTGATGATCGGCCCCACCGGCGTGGGCAAGACCGAGATCGCGCGGCGGCTGGCCACCCTGGCCAACGCCCCGTTCGTTAAGGTCGAGGCCACGCGCTTCACCGAGGTCGGGTATGTCGGCAAGGACGTCGAGCAGATCATCCGCGACCTGGCCGACACCGCGGTCAAGCTCTACCGCGAGCAGGCCAAGGCACGCGTGCGCACCCGCGCCGAGGAGCGCGCCGAGGACCGCATCCTCGATGCGCTGCTGCCGGGCCGCGACAAGCAGCCGACGGGCTTCGGCTTCGGGTCGGCGGCCCAGGCGACGACCACGGTCGACATCGGCGCCGAGCCGTCCGCGCAGGAGTCCGAAACCCGTCGCAAGCTGCGCCAGCAGCTGCGCAACGGCGACCTCGACGAGCGCCAGATCGAGATCGATGCGGCCGTCTCGATCTCCAATGTCGACATCATGGCGCCGCCCGGCATGGAAGAGATGGGCCAGCAGCTGCGCCAGATGTTCTCGCAGATCGGCGGCGGCAAGACCCAGAAGAAGACGCTCCCGATCCGGGCCGCGCGCGCGCTGCTGGTCGAGGAAGAGGCGGGCAAGCTGGTCAACGAGGACGAGGTGCGCGAAGCCGCGATCGAAGCCTGCGAGCAGCACGGCATCGTCTTCATCGACGAGATCGACAAGGTCGCCAAGCGCAGCGAGGGCATGGGCGCGGATGTCTCGCGCGAAGGCGTGCAGCGCGACCTGCTGCCGCTGGTGGAAGGCTCCACCGTCAGCACCAAGTACGGCTCGATCAAAACCGACCACATCCTGTTCATCGCCTCGGGCGCGTTCCACTTGGCCAAGCCGTCGGACCTGATCCCCGAGCTGCAGGGCCGCTTCCCGATCCGGGTCGAACTGGGCGCGCTGAGCAAGGACGACTTCGTCCGCATCCTCACCGAGCCCAAGGCCGCACTGACGTTGCAATACGTCGAGCTGATGAAGACCGAGGGCGTGTCGCTGGCTTTCACCGACGACGCCATCGAGCGCCTCGCCGAGATCGCCGCTACCGTCAACGAGCGCCAGGAAAACATCGGCGCCCGCCGCCTGCACACCGTGCTCGAGCGCCTGCTCGACACCCTGAGCTTCGAAGCCCCCGACCGCGACGGCCAGCAGGTCACCATCGACCGCGCCTACGTCGATGCGCACCTGGGCGAACTGGTGCAGGACCCGGACCTGAGCCGCTATATCCTGTAGTCGCACCGGTCTGAGGCCGACACCGGAAGCCCGGCTAGGCGCCGCGCACCCCGGGCTAGGTGAGGTGGTCATGGCAGCCCGCTGCGGCCTTCGGCCGTAGCGCTGGGCAGTCCGTCAGATCGGGCGGCGCCCACCTGTCTTGCATCCTGCGTGTTTCGTGTCAGGTTTTCCGGCCGGCGATGGACTAACCCTCCTGAACCCACCGGAGAACGCCATGGATGCCACCGCTTCGTTCGCTCATGTACCCGCCCGACCTGCCGGCCACGTCTTTGCCGCCTGGATGCGCGGTGCCTGGCGCCTGTTCCGGCTTGCGCCGACGGCGATATTCGCGTTGTCGCTGCTGCCGATCCTGGTCGAAGCGGTGTTGCAGCTCCTGCCCGGCGTCGGCATCGTCCTCTCGAAGCTCCTGACCCCGCTGGCATCGGCCTGGGTCTTGGTGATGATCGACAACCGGGCGCGCACCGGTGCATTTGCGCCAAGGCGGGCAGCGCTGGGCTGGTGGACGCGGCTGCCGCAGATCGTGCTGGCGGCAGTAATGCTGAGTGGTGTATTTGCGCTCCAGCTGCTGACGGCGGCGTTGATCGGCGGCAGCGAACAGGCGATCGCATTTGTGCTTGGCGATATCGAACGCATGACGCTGTCGCGTGCCGAAGTGGCTGCAGTGCTGGCCAGCGGGGTGATACCCGGATCGCTGGTGCTCTTCGTCGCGCCGCGCGTGGTGCTGGACGGCAACGAGGTATGGCCGGCGATCGTGGAAAGTCTCAGTCTTGCGGTCCGTTACTGGCGCCCCGTGGCCATGTTTGCGGCCTTGTCGGCCACACTGATCGCCAGCGTGCTGTGGGTGCCGCTGTTGCTGCTGGTATTCCTGCCGCTGGCGAGCTGTGCCGGTTATGCGATGTACCGCGATGTGTTCGATACGACCCCGGTGGCGTGCGCTTGAGCCACGCGCAATCCATCGAGACGGTCCTGCGCGAGCACGGCCCGATGCTCGCGCGCATCGCCGCCAGCTACGAACGCGATGCCGCACGCCGAGAGGACTTGTTGCAGGAGATCAGTCTGGCGTTGTGGCGCGCGCTCGATAGCTGGCGCGGCGACGCGTCGTTGCGCACGTTCGCGGCGCGGGTGGCGCACAACCGCGCGATCGATCATCTCGGCAAGCACCGGCGCCTGGGGGAGGACGAACTCGACGAGCAGCATCCCGATCCGGCCGTCGATCCGCTCGGCCATACCGAAGCGCAGCAACGCCGCAGCGTACTCCTGGGCGCCGTGCAGAGGCTGCCGCTGGGCCATCGGCAAGTGGTGGTGCTGGCACTGGAAGGCTTCTCGCAACGCGAGATCGGGCAAGCGTTGACGCTTGAGGAAAACACCGTGGCGCAGCGCTTGAGCCGCGCGCGCAAGCAGCTGCGCGACGAGATGGGAGTGACCGCATGAACGACATCGAGCACCCGCAGAACCGGCACCCTCAGGACGATTGGCAAAGCCTGGCCGATGAGTGGCGCGAGCAGCCTGTCAGCCGGGTCGACGTCGATGCCCTGCTGCGTGGTATCCGGCAACGTGGCCGGCGGCTGCGCTGGGCGGTGGGCTCGGAACTTGTGGGCACCCTCGCGATGCTGGTCATCGCGGTGTGGGCGAGCCGCTACCCCATCTGGAGCGGGAGTTTCGCTCTGCTGATGGGCGTGTTGATTGCCGCGGCGCTGGTGTTCCAGGGGGGGATGTTGTGGGCCCGGCGCAACCAGATGCGGGATATCGACAAGAGCGTGGTGTCGATGGTCGAACTGGACATCGCGCGCGCGCAGACCACCTTGCGCTATTGGAGGATCAGCATCTGGTTGTCCTTGACGATGCTGTTGGTGCTGTACGCAATGGCCGGGCTGGCATCGGACAAGGCCTTGCTCGGAGTGCTCCTGAGCGCGTTTTCGGGTCTGGGCTTCGCGGTCTGGGCCTGGTGGCGCTGCCGCGGCATACGTCTGCGGCTCGCGAGCATGCACCGCATCCGCGACGAGCTGCGGATGGAGTGAGCTGCCTCGGTCAATCCTCGCCGATATCCTCGTTCCACACCTCGGGATTGGCGGCGATCCAGTCGCCCAGCATGTCGACGCAGCGGGCATCCTCGAGGTCGAACACGGTGACGCCGTTCTCGCGCAGCCAGTCGATGCCGCCGCGGAAGTTGACCGACTCGCCCACCACCACGGTGCCGATGTTGAACTGACGCACCAGCCCGCTGCAGTACCAGCACGGGGCGAGCGTGGTGACCATGATCGTGTCGCGGTAACGGCGTTGGCGGCCGGCCTTGCGGAAGGCGTCGGTCTCACCGTGCACGGACGGGTCATTTTCCTGGATGCGGCGGTTGTGGCCGCAGCCCAGCAGCCGGCCGTCCTCGTGGTACAGGGCGGCGCCGATCGGGATGCCACCCTCGGCCAGCCCGGCGCGGGCCTCGGCCACGGCGGTGTCGAGCAGGGCGCGGTAGTCGGGCGTGTCGATCATGGGAGGCGTCTCCGGTCGGGCCCGCCATTGTAGGAGCGGCTTCAGCCGCGAACCGATGTCACCCGTAGAGGGGATGACCTACCCCTGTAGGAGCGACGTGAGTCGCGATTGCGCTGGCCGGCGATGGTCCGGTCGCGACTGACGTCGCTCCTACAAGGAATCCGACGGATTCGATCGCGGTCGAAGCCGCGCCTACAGGGGCCGCGGGGCGGTGCGATAATCGCCCGCATGAACGCACCCCACGACGACCGCGCCGGCGAGCGCGACGGCACCACCCACTTCGGTTTCCGCGATGTGCCCACCGGCGAGAAGCAGAAGCTGGTCGGCCAGGTGTTCTCCTCGGTCGCGCGCAATTACGACCTGATGAACGACCTGATGTCGCTGGGCGTGCATCGGGTGTGGAAGCGCTACTTCGTCGGGACCGCGCAGGTCCGCCGCGGCGACAGCGTGCTCGACCTGGCCGGCGGCACCGGCGACATCGCGCTGCTGCTCAAGGACCGCGTCGGCGACACCGGCCGCATCGTGCTGGGCGACATCAACGGCGACATGCTGCGCGTGGGCCGCGACCGCATGGTCGACCGCGGCCGCGTGTCGGGCTTCGAGTACGTGCAGTGCAACGCCGAGGCGCTGCCGTTCCCCGATGCCAGTTTCGACCTGGTCACCATTGCCTTCGGCCTGCGCAACGTCACCGACAAGGACGCCGCGCTGCGCGAGATGCACCGCGTGCTCAAGGT
>CBIHLN010000088.1:0-11008 GCA_966210725.1 uncultured Lysobacter sp.
TCGACCTGATGGACGAGGCCGCCAGCCGCATCCGCATGGAGATCGACTCCAAGCCGGAAGAACTGGACCGCAAGGAGCGCCGGCTGATCCAGCTCAAGATCCAGCGCGAGGCGCTGAAGAAGGAGAAGGATGCGGAGAGCCGCCAGCGTCTGGCCGACCTGGAAGCCGAGATCGAAACGCTGGAGCGCGAGTTCAACGATCTGGAGGAGGTCTGGAAGGCCGAGAAGGCGACCCTGCAGGGCGCGACGAAGATCAAGGAGCAGATCGAGGCGGCCAAACTCGAGCTCGAGGCCGCGCAGCGCAGGCAGGACTACGCCCGCATGAGCGAGATCCAGTACGGCCAGCTGCCGCAGCTGGAGACCCAGCTGAAGGCCGCGCAGGAGGCCGAAACCAAGGGCTTCACCCTGCTGCAGGACCGCGTCACCGCCGAGGAGATCGCCGAGGTGGTGTCGCGCTGGACCGGCATCCCGGTGTCGAAAATGCTGGAAGGCGAGCGCGAAAAGCTGCTGAAGATGGAAGACCAGCTGCACGCGCGCGTGGTCGGCCAGGACGAGGCGATCAAGGTCGTGTCCGACGCGGTGCGCCGCTCGCGCGCCGGGCTGTCCGATCCCAACCGCCCGTCGGGCTCGTTCCTGTTCCTGGGCCCCACCGGCGTGGGCAAGACCGAGCTGTGCAAGGCGCTGGCCGAGTTCCTGTTCGACTCCAGCGACGCGATGGTGCGCATCGACATGAGCGAATTCATGGAGAAGCACGCGGTGTCGCGGCTGGTCGGCGCGCCCCCGGGCTACGTCGGCTATGAGGAAGGCGGCTACCTGACCGAGGCGGTGCGCCGCCGCCCGTACAGCGTGATCCTGCTGGACGAGGTGGAGAAGGCGCACCCGGACGTGTTCAACATCCTGCTGCAGGTGCTGGACGACGGCCGGCTGACCGACGGCCAGGGCCGCACGGTGGACTTCCGTAACACCGTCATCGTGATGACGTCCAACCTCGGCAGCCAGATGATCCAGGAGCTCAGCAGCGAAGGTGGTACCGGTCCGGATGGCAAGCCATCCGGTGAGGCCTACACCCAGATGAAGGCGGTTGTGATGGGCGTGGTGCAGAGCCACTTCCGGCCCGAGTTCATCAACCGGCTGGACGACATCGTGGTCTTCCATCCGCTCGACAAGGCGCAGATCCGTTCGATCGCGCGCATCCAGATGTCGGGCCTGGAAAAGCGGCTGGCCGAGCGCGGGCTCAAGCTGCAACTGTCCGACGACGCGCTGGCGCTGCTGGCCAACGTCGGCTTCGACCCGGTCTACGGCGCCCGCCCGCTCAAGCGCGCGATCCAGCAGCAGCTGGAGAACCCGCTGGCGCAGCGCATCCTGGCCGGCGAGTTCGCCAGCGGCGATACCGTGAGCGTGGATGCCAAGGGCGGCGAGCTGGTGTTCTCGAAGGGCTGACACGCCGGGCGACGCGGTTCATCCAACCGCGTCGCCGGGTACCTCTGTAGGAGCGGCTTCAGCCGCGATCTTGGAACCGTTCGCCCGCGTGGTGAGCCGATCGCGGCTGAAGCCGCTCCTGCAGGTCGGGGCTTCCATTACTGTAGGAGCGACGTAAGTCGCGACCGCGAACCGACTGACGCGTCGCGACTTACGTCGCTCCTACAAAAGGCAGCATCACGGCCTTTGGCAGGTGTGCCTTACGCCACCGCCGGCGGCAGGTGGTGGTCGCCGCGGTACGGCGGCGTGGCCATCACCATCTCCGCCAGGCTGTGGGCGAGTTCGCGCTCGGCCATCACCGCGGCGTCGGCGCCATGTTCCAGCAGGTGCTTGATCTCGGCGTCGGTATGCGCGCGCGCCACGATCGTGAGCCCCGGGTTGATCTTGCGCAGGTTGGCGATCACTTCGCCCGCCTCCAGCACGTTGGGGATCGCCACCAGCACGGTCTTGGCGCGCTCGGGCTGGGCCTCCATCAGCACGCGCCCGTTGACGGCGTTGCCGCGGATGGCGGGCAGGCCCGCCTCGCGCGCGTCGTCCACGTGGTCGTCCTCGCCGTCGATGACCACCACCGGGACCTGGCGCGCGCTCAACAGTCGGCCCAGTTCGCCGCCGACGCGCCCATGGCCGATGAGAATGACGTGGTTCTCGATGCCGTCCGGGATCGGCGGACTGATGCTGGAGACGGGTTCAACCTCGTCGGCGGCGGCCGTCCTGCGGTCCAGCCAGGCGAACAGCAGCGGGTTGACGATGATCGAGAGCAGCGCGCCCGCCAGGATCAGGTCCTGGCCTACGCCGGGCAGGATCTCCAGCTGCGTGCCCAGCCCGGCCAGGATGAAGGAGAACTCGCCGATCTGCGCCAGGCTGAAGGCGATCACCAGTGCGCTGGCCTGCGGCTTGCCGAACATTCGCGACAGGCCCCAGGTCACCAGCCCGTTGCCGCCGACGATGATGGCGAAGGTCGCCAGCACCTGCAGGGGGCGCTCGATCAGGATCATCGGGTCGAACAGCATGCCCACCGACACGAAGAACAGCACGGCGAACGCATCGCGCAGGGGCAGCGTCTCGCTGGCGGCCTTGTGGCTGAATTCGGACTCGTTGAGCAGCAGGCCGGCGAAGAACGCGCCCAGCGCGAAGGACACGCCGAACATTTCCGCCGAGCCGAACGCGACGCCCAGCGCGATCGCCAGCACGCACAGGGTGAACAGCTCGCGCGAGCCGGTGCCGGCCACGCGCTCGAGGATCCACGGGATGACCCGGCGGCCGATCAGCAGCATGAACGCGACGAAGCCGCCAACCTTGGCGAACGTCGTCCATACCGCGGTCCACAGGCTGCCACCCTCGCCTTCGCCACCCATGGTGCCGGCCAAGGGCGGCAGCAGGACCAGCACCAGCACCATCACCAGGTCTTCCACGATCAGCCAGCCGACCGCGATGCGGCCGCGTTCGGTCTCCAGCTGGCGGCGCTCCTCCAGCGCCCGCATCACCACCACGGTGCTCGCCACCGACAGCGCCAGCCCGAACACGATGCCCGCGCCATGCGACCAGCCGAAGACGAAGTGCGCCAGCAGCCAGCCCAGCAGGGATACCGTCGTGATCTGCAGCACCGCGCCGGGCAGGGCGATGCGCTTGACGTCCAGCAGGTCGCGCAACGAGAAGTGCAGGCCCACGCCGAACATCAGCAGGATCACGCCGATTTCGGCGAGCTGGGGCGCCAGGGTCTGGTCACCGACGAACCCCGGGGTGAACGGCCCCGCCACCACACCCGCGAACAGGTACCCCACGATCGGCGACAGTTTCAGGCGCTGCGCCAAGGATCCGAAGACGAACGCCAGTACGAAGCCCGCCACCAGGATCGCGATCAGTGAGGTGTGGTGGGGCATGGGGCGTCCTTGGCTGGAGACGGTTCAGGATGTAGGCGGCAACCACGCCGCGCAAGGCGCGGCGCCGGTGCCGACGCGTCCGGCACGTACAATGGCCGGATGATTGCTTTTCGTGATTTCGCCCTCCGCCGTGGCGAACGGCTGCTGCTGTCCAACGTCGACCTGGCCCTGCACGCGGGCTGGCGCGTCGGCGTGATCGGCCGCAACGGCACCGGCAAGTCCTCGCTGTTCGCCGCCATCCAGGGCGAGGTCGAAGCCGACCGCGGCGACATCGACGTGCCCAGCCGGGTGCGTATCGCCAGCGTCGCCCAGGAAACCCCCGCGCTGGACGACCGCGCGCTGGATTTCGTGCTGTCGGGCGACGCCCCGGTGCACGCCGCGCTGCAGGCCGAGGCCACGGCGTTCGCCAACGAGGACTGGGAGGCCGTGGCCGAGGCCCACCACCGCATCGAGGAACTCGGCGGCTACGACGCCACCGCCCGCGCCGGCAAGCTGCTGCACGGGCTGGGATTCTCCCCCGACACGCATGACCGGCCGGTCAAGGCGTTCTCCGGCGGCTGGCGCGTGCGACTGAACCTGGCGCGCGCGCTGATGACACCCAGCGACCTGCTGCTGCTCGACGAGCCCACCAACCACCTCGACCTCGATGCCGTGCTGTGGCTGGAGCAATGGCTGCTGCGCTACCCGGGCACGCTGCTGCTGATCAGCCACGACCGCGAGTTCCTCGACGGTGTGTCGACCCACACCCTGCACCTGCACGACGGCCGGGCGAAGCTGTACACGGGCGACTACACCGCCTTCGAGCGCCAGCGCGCCGAGCAGCTGCGCCAGCAGCAGATCGCCCACGAGAAGGAGCAGGTCGAGCGCGCCCACCTGCAGAGCTTCATCGACCGTTTCAAGGCCAAGGCCAGCAAGGCCAAGCAGGCGCAGTCGCGAATGAAGCGGCTGGAGAAGCTGGCCGGCACCGAGGCGGTGCGGGTGGAGCGCGCATTGCGCATCGAGTTCCCGGTACCCGACCGGTTGCCGCACGCGCTGCTGAGGCTGGCGGATGCGGACTGCGGCTACGTTTCCAAGCCCCTCTCTCCCCGGGAGAGGGGTGGGGGTGAGGGTTCGGCGCAGCGGCAGGATCAACCCGGCCTCGTACCCTCATCCGGTCCTTCGGACCACCTTCTCCCGCAGGGAGAAGGACCGGTCAGCACCACCATCCTCCAGGACGTCGGCTTCATCCTCGAAGCCGGCGACCGCGTCGCGCTGCTCGGCCCCAACGGCGCCGGCAAGTCGACGCTGGTGAAGTCGCTGGTCGGCGAGTTGCCGCTGCTGGCCGGCGAGCGCAGCGGCCATCCGGACCTGCGCATCGGCTACTTCGCCCAGCACACGGTCGAATCCCTGCGCGAGGGCGCCAGCCCGATGGACCACCTGGGCGACATCGCGCCCGGCGTGGGCAGCCAGCCGCTGCGCGACTTCCTGGGCAAGTGGAATTTCCCGGGCAACCGCGCATTCGAGTCCGTTGACGGTTTCTCCGGCGGTGAGCGCGCGCGCCTGGCGCTGGCCCTGATCGCCTGGCGCAAGCCCAACGTGCTCCTGCTGGACGAACCCACCAACCACCTCGACCTGGACATGCGCGAGGCGCTGGCCGAGGCGCTGAGCGACTTCGACGGCGCGATCGTGCTGGTCAGCCACGACCGCCACCTGATCGGCCTGGTCTGCGACACCTTCTGGCGCGTGGCCGACGGCCAGGCGCTGCCGTTCGACGGCGATCTGGACGAATACGCCAGCTGGCTGCGCACGCGCGACTCCAGCAACGACGGCAAGCCGGCGAAGGCCGCGGCGCCTGCACCGGCCGCCGCGGCCAAGCCCGCGCAGCCTGCACCGTCGCGCCGCAAGGCCAATCCGGTCAAGGTCGCGGCCGCCGAGTCGCGCGTGGCGGCGCTGGAAGCGCAACTGGCGCAGCTCGAAGCCGCGCTCGGCGACCCTGGGGCCTACACGGGTGGTGGGGAGCGGGTCGCCGAGCTGGGCCGCGAGCAGGTGCGGCTGCGCGCCGAGCTCGAAGACGCCGAGGCCGCGCTGCTGGCGCTGTACGAGACCGACGCCGCCTGACCGGGGTTGCCCGGAGGGCGCAGGCCCGCGACCATGCCTGCCGGTCCAGCGGGCACAGGCGTCCATGAGCAACGAACTGATCTACCTGCTGCTGATCTTCGGCCTGCTGGTCATCCCGCGGGCGCTGCAGCGGTTCAAGCTGCCCGCGCCAATCACCTGCCTGCTGCTGGGCGTGGCCGCGATGCTGCTGTGGGGCGAGCGCACGCATGACCCGGTGGTGGTGCTGCTGTCGACCTTGGGCATCTCCTCGCTGTTCCTGTTCGCCGGCCTCGAAGTGGATCCGGCGCAACTGCGGCGCGGCATCGGGCCGCTGCTTGCACACCTGGCGATCCGCACTGTCTCGCTGGTCGCCGTCGCGTGGCTGGGCTGGGAGGTATTGGGCCTTGACTGGCAGCCGGCTGCGCTGGTGGCACTGGCGCTGCTGACGCCCTCGACCGGTTTCATCCTCGATACGCTTGAGCGCCTCGGGCTGGACGAGGAGGAGCGCTTCTGGGTCACCAGCAAGGCGATCGCCGGCGAGCTGCTGGCGCTGGTGGTGCTGTTCGTGGTGCTTCTGGCCGACGACCCGGTGCAACTGGGCGTGTCGTCGCTGGCGATGGTCGGGCTGATCATCGGCCTGCCGCTGCTGTTCGTCGCGCTGGGCCGCTGGGTGATGCCGCACGCGCCGGGTTCGGAGTTCTCTCTGCTGGTGATGGTCGGCATGGTCGCGGCGTACGTGACCTACAAGCTCGGCGTGTATTACCTGGTCGGTGCGTTCGTCGCCGGGTTGGCGGCGCGCCTGCTGCACCGCCGGATGCCGCGGCTGGCGTCGGACGACAACCTGCACGCGCTGCGGCTGTTCGCGAGTTTCTTCGTGCCGTTCTACTTCT
The DNA here is from genome assembly GCA_966210725.1 of uncultured Lysobacter sp. Classification (GTDB taxonomy): domain Bacteria; phylum Pseudomonadota; class Gammaproteobacteria; order Xanthomonadales; family Xanthomonadaceae; genus Lysobacter_C. The sequence continues at coordinate 6,325 of CBIHLN010000088.1, forward strand.
TCCATGCCGGTACGGGCATCGTGCGCGACGCGCTCAGCTGGGACGCGCTGTGGCTGGGCCTGGCGCTGACGGCGGTGGTGGTGCCGCTGCGGGTGGCCATTATCTGGCTGCAGCGCCGGCTGATGTTCGGCCAGCGCGGGCGCGGCAACCTGCGGGTCTCGGTGGCGCTGGCGCCAACGCTGGTGTTCACGCTGGTGCTCGCGCACATCCTGCACGCGCGTTTCGGCATCGACAGCGCGCTGATGGGCGCGTTGATCCTCTACACCGTGCTCAACACCATGCTGCCGTCGCTGCTGCTCAAGGGCCCCTTCGATGTCGACCCGATGGACGGGCGCCTGGCGCAGCATCCAGAGGATGCCCTGCCGGAACCGTCCACCGCCCCGGCCGCACCGCCGCCCGCGCGCTGACCGGTCGATCGACGCGTCGAGCGGCGCGTGCATCCATCCGGTGGTTGACCCGCGCCGCCGGCCTGTGTTCCGGTGGTCCGCGTTTTCGCAACGGAGCGGGTGATGGGGACCCTGCACGCCTTCGACTACGCGGTGCTCGCGCTGTACGTGCTGGTGCTGCTGGCCATCTGCTGGCGGGTATCGCGGCGCAGCCCCGATGCCGACGAGCTGTTCCTGGCCGGCCGCACGCTCGGGGCCGGCGTCGTGGGGCTGTCGCTGTTCGCGTCCAACATCTCCTCGACCACGCTGATCGGCCTGCCCGGCGCGGCGTGGTCGTCGGGTATCGCGGTGGCCAACTACGAGTGGATGGCGGCGCTGGTGCTGCTCTTCTCGGCGTTGTTCGTGGTGCCGGTGCTGCTCGGCAACCGCGTCACCACCGTGCCGGAGCTGCTCGAGCGGCGCTTCGACGCGCGCCTGCGCAAGTACCTGTCGGCGGTGAGCGTGTTCCTGTCGATCGTGCTGGATACGGCGGGCAGCCTGTTCGCCGGCGCGCTGGTGCTGCAGGTGTTCTTCCCCGCGCTGTCGCTGGCGCCGACGGTCGCCGTGCTGGCGCTGTTCGCCGGGCTCTACACGGCCGCGGGCGGCCTGCGCGCGGTGGTCTACACCGACGCGCTGCAGTCGGTGGTGCTGCTGGTTGGTTCGGCGGTGCTGGCGACGGTGGTGTTCGCGCAGTTCGACTACTCGTGGGCCGCGGTCGTGGCCTCGGTACCGGACGGGCACATGTCGCTGATCCGCCCGCTGGACGATCCCGAGCTGCCGTGGCTGGGCACGCTGATCGGCCTGCCCGTGCTCGGCTTCTACTACTGGACGATGAACCAGTACGTCAGCCAGCGGCTGCTGGGCGCGCGCAGCGTCGAGGCCGCCGGGCGGGGCGCGCTGCTGGCGGCGGCACTGAAGCTGTTGCCGTTGTTCCTGATGGTGCTGCCCGGCGCGATGGCGGTGGCACTGCTGCCGGACCTGCAGCGCGGCGACGAGGTCTTCCCGCGCCTGGTGGGCGAGTACGCGCCCGTGGGGCTGGCCGGCCTGATCCTCGCCGGCCTGCTGGCGGCGATCATGTCGAGCGTCGATTCGGCGCTCAACTCCGCCTCGACGCTGATCACGGTGGACTTCATCCAGCCGCGCCGACCACGTCTGGACGCGCGCGCGCTGGCGCGCATGGGCCGCATCATCACGCTGGTGCTGATGGTGCTGGCGGCGATGTGGGCGCCGATGATCGACCGCTTCCCCGGCCTGTTCGCCTACCTGCAGCAGACCTTCGCCTACGTCACCCCGCCGCTGGTGGCGGTGTTCCTGCTGGGCCTGTGGTGGAAACGGCTGGCCGCCACCGCGGCACTGCGCGCGCTGGTCACCGGCCATACGGTGAGCGGGGGGTGGTTCGTCGCAGACCAGCTGGGGTGGGTGTCGCTGCACTTCACCGTTGTGGCCGGCGTGCTGCTGGCGGTGACGGTGCTGGCGGCGGTCGCGTGGCAGGCGGTCTCCGCCACGACGCCCCGGACCGACCAGCTCGACGCCGTCGATGCCACGCGCGCGCCGCCGCCGTCGCGGCGCCTGCGGTGGGCGTGCGCGGCGCTCACTGCGGTGACGCTCGCGCTGGTCGTCGCCTTCTGGTGAGCGGCTACTCCTGAAGAAGCAGCTTCAGCCGCGATCGATTCCCCCGGAGCCCGCACCTGTAGGCGCGACGTAGGTCGCGACCGTCGATTTGGGCGTGGCGCTACGCAGTCGCGACTTACGTCGCACCTGCAACGGTTGGCGCCTGTGCGTTGACCTGCGGGTGCGTCGCTTGTCCGGGTGGTGATCGCGGCTGAAGCCGCTCCTACAAATAAGGGGCGGAGCGGTGGCGGACGGCATGTGCGCCACCGGTCCACCCTCGCCGCCCCGGTCATGCGGACCCTTGCGCCACCTCGTTACTCGGCATCGCATAGCGGTGCTCGCCGGCGCCGCTGCCGGCAGCATCCACCGCGTCGAGGAAGTCGTGGCCCCAGCGCTCGACGTCGTAGCGGGTGACGATGTCCATCAACTGGCGCTGGCGGCCGTCGGCCTCGTCGGCGGGCATGGCCAGGGCCTGCGACAGCCCGGCCATCAGGTCGGCCGGGTCGTGCGGGTTGGTCAACACCGCGCCCTTGAGTTCGGCGGCGGCGCCGGCGAATTCCGACAGCACCAGCACGCCGGCGGTCCCGGCCATGCCGTGCGCGGCGACGTACTCCTTGGCGACCAGGTTGAGGCCGTCACGCAGCGGCGTGATCCACATGACGTCGGCGGCGGCGTAGTGCGCCAGCACCTGTTCGAACGGCAGGCCGCGCGCGAAGAACCGCACCGGCGACCAGCCCAGGTCGGAGTAGCGGCCGTTGATGCGGCCCACCGCCTGCTCGATCTGCGTCTGCAGCTGGCGGTAGATGGTCATTTCCTTGGCCGCCGGCACGCACACCATCAGCAGCGTGACTTCGCCACGCAGTTCCGGCTGGTGCTCCAGCAGCCGCTCGAACGCCAGCAGCTTCTCCAGCGTGCCCTTGGTGTAGTCCAGCCGTTCGATCGACAACACGAGTTTGCGGCCGGCGAACTCCTCGCGGATCTTGTGCATCCGGTCCTGCACGTCCGGCTGTGTCAGTCCGTCGCGGATGCGCGCCAGGTCGGTGCCCACCGGGTGTGCGCCCAGGCCGATCTCGCGGTCGCCCACGCGGATGCGCGTGGTCACGGTGTCCAGCCCGACCGCGCAGCCGTAGGTCAGGAAGCGTGGCGCGCAGCTCTCACGTGTCAGCGTCTCCACCGGCATCGCGCCACGCACGACGTCGACGAAGTTCTCGACCTGCCGCGGGATGTGGAAGCCGACGTAATCGCACTGCAGCAGGCTGCCCAGGATCTCGCGCCGCCACGGCACCACGTTGAACACGTCCGCCGACGGGAAGTAGGTGTGGTGGAAGAAGGCGATCTTCACGTCCGGGCGCATCTCGCGCAGGTACGCCGGCACCATCCACAGGTTGTAGTCGTGCAGCCAGACCGTGGCGCCCTCGGCGGCCTCGGCGGCGGTGGTCTCGGCGAACTTGCGGTTGACCTTCAGGAAGGTCTTCCAGTCCTCCTCGCGGAACCGGGCGCGCTCCCAGAAGGTATGCAGCATCGGCCAGAAGGCCTCCTTCGAGAACCGCTTGTAGAACGAGTCCACCTCCGGCTTCGACAGCTTCACCCGTGCCGCCGTCAGGTTGGGATAGCGCGCCTCGTCGACCGGGGTGCGGACTTCGAACTCGCCCAGTTTCGGCTCATCGATGCTCCAGGCCACCCACGAGCCCTTGCGGCCGCTGCCGAAGAAGCCCAGCAGGCTGGGGATGATGCCGTTGGGTGAAGTCGGGCGCCGGCGCTTGCGCGTGCCGTCTTCCACGTATTCCTCGTACGGCAGGCGGTGGTAGACCATCACCAGCTCGGACTTGCCGACATCGCGCGACTTGGGCGCGCGCCGGTGCGGATCGTCCGCCGCCAGCAGGTCGAAATGATCGATGGCCTCCAGGATGCCGCCGCAGCCGGGCGCCTTGGCATGCAGCACGTTGGCCAGCTGCTGCGTGGCCTGCACCAGCGCGGGTTCGGAGCGCCCGACCGCCACGCCTTGGAAGCCCGCCGTGAACATCGACAGGTCGTTGAGCGTGTCGCCGGCGACGAGCACGCAGGCGTGCGGGACGTCGAGATGGTCGGCGAGTGCCGCCAGCGTGCGGCCCTTGTCGGTATCCGGCGGCAGGATGTCGAGGTAGCGGTCAGCCGAGTACAGCACCGAGCACTTCAGCGCACGGGCGGCGGATTCGACTTCGCTGCGGATGGCGTCCAGCGCGTCGGGCTCGCAGAAGTACGAGCAGCGCCGCTCCTGCGGCACGTCCTGCCGCACCAGCCCCGGGAAGCCGCCGATGGCGTCGGCCACCGCGTGCTCGCCGGGCCAGCGGGCGTCGATCTCCGCCTGCAGCGGCTGCACCGGCTGCAGCGTCAGCCCGTCGACGACGGTCGCGCCGACGTCGCAGATGACGAAGTCCGGGCGCGGCAGGATCGGGTCCGACAGCAGCGGCATCACGTGCTCCAGCCCGCGCCCGGTGACGAACACCAGACTGATTTCGGGGTGGCGGTCCACCAGGCGGTAGAGCTTCTGCCGGTGCTCGGCGTCGCCGGCGAGGAACGTGCCGTCCAGATCGGTGGCCAGCATCAGGCGGGGCGCGGCATGGCTGCCGGCGTCGCGTGCGGCAGTGGCGTTCCCGGCGGTGTCGGAG
>CBIHLN010000089.1:0-10772 GCA_966210725.1 uncultured Lysobacter sp.
GCCGCGTCGGGTCCGGGCGGTGCCGCGGCCGGCATTGTGCCGGCGCCGACGGGGTCCGGCAACGCACCGGCGCGTTGCAGCAGCCGCGCAAAGGCGGCACGGAGCGCGTCACCGTCGCAGGCCGCGGCACCGGGACGGGCCACCACCACGTAATCGGCCGGGGGCAACACCGCCTGGCATTCGCGGAACGCCGCGCGCAAGACGCGCTTGATGCGGTTACGGCCCACTGCGCGCGGGTCGACCTTCCGCGACACCGCCAGCCCCAGCCGGGCCGGGCCGTCGGGTTGCGCGGGTGGGCAGACATGCAGGGCCAACACGGGCAGCGCCACCCGGCGCCCGTGCTTGAAGATGCGGTCGAATTCCGGACGCGCGCGAACCCGCGCGGTGCGCGGGAGTCGGGGTGGAATCATCGGGAGGCGGCGGCGCGCAGGGCGGCCGCGGCAGTCAGCGGCGCGCTTAGGCGCAGAGACGCTTGCGGCCCTTGGCGCGACGGCGGGCGAGAATCTTGCGGCCGTCGGCGGTCGCCATGCGCGCACGGAAACCGTGGTCGCGCTTGCGCTTGAGGTTGCTGGGCTGGTAGGTGCGCTTGGTGGCCATGGTCGGCTCTGCGATATACGGCGGAAAAGACCGTCGATCATAGCGAGCCTCCGGACGGCCGGTCAAGTCCGGCGAACGCACCGCCCTTTGTAGCCGCGAGCGTCGCCGCGAACACGTGCCAGTCGCGCGCGTCCCCCTCAACGGCACTGTCGAGCACGCGTGGCGGTGGTAGTCTGGCCGACCCCTCACCGCCCTGCGGCGCGGCGCCCCGGTGCCGTGCAGGGGTCCGTTTCGCCCATTCCCGAGCTCGACACCGTGCAATTCCCGACCCCGGACGCCTGGTCCCGCTGCCTCGAACGCCTTGAAGCCGAGCTGCCGGCCGAGGACGTCCACACCTGGATCCGGCCGCTGCAGGCGACGCGCCGCAACGACGTGACGGTGCTCTATGCGCCCAACGCGTTCGTGGTCGAGCATGTGCGCGAACGGTACCTCGCGCGTATCCGCGAACTGCTGGCGCACTTCGCCGGCAGCGACGCGGTGAGCGTGGAGGTCGGGTCGCTGCCACGCGCGGCCCCGGCCGTTGCCGTCGCGCCATCGATGGGGCCGGCTGCGGTGGCGCCGGGCACCCGCCCGGTGACGACCACCGGGGAGCCGTTCAACGGCCACCTGGACAGCCACTACACCTTCGAGAATTTCGTCGAGGGCCGCAGCAACCAGCTCGGCCGCGCCGCCGCCTGGCAGGCCGCGCTCAAGCCCGGCGAACGCGCCCACAACCCGTTGCTGCTGTACGGCGGCACCGGCCTGGGCAAGACGCACCTGATGTTTGCCGCCGGCAACGAGATGCGCCGGCAGAACCCCGCCACGCGCGTGATGTACCTGCGAAGCGAGCAGTTCTTCAGCGCCATGATGAAGGCGCTGCAGGAAAAGGCGATGGACGGCTTCAAGCGCCAGTTCCAGCAGGTCGACGCATTGCTGATCGACGACATCCAGTTCTTCGCCGGCAAGGACCGCACGCAGGAGGAGTTCTTCCACACCTTCAATGCGCTGTTCGACGGCAAGCAGCAGATCATCCTGACCTGCGACCGCTACCCGCGCGAGGTCGAGGGCCTGGAGCCGCGGCTGAAGTCGCGCCTGGCCTGGGGCCTGAGCGTGGCGATCGAGCCGCCCGACTTCGAGACCCGCGCGCAGATCGTGCTGTCCAAGGCCAAGGAGCGCGGCGCCAACATCCCCGAGGACGTGGCGTTCCTGCTGGCCAAGAAGATGCGCAGCAACGTGCGCGACCTAGAAGGCGCGCTCAACACACTGGCGGCCCGGGCCAACTTCACCGGCCGCGCGATCACCGTGGAGTTCGCCCAGGAAACCCTGCGCGACCTGCTGCGGGCGCAGCAGCAGGCCATCGGCATCCCCAACATCCAGAAGACCGTGGCAGACTACTACGGCCTGCAGATCAAGGACTTGTTGTCGAAACGGCGGACCCGCTCGCTCGCCCGGCCGCGCCAGATGGCCATGGCGCTGACCAAGGAGCTGACCGAGCACAGCCTGCCGGAAATCGGTGACGCGTTCGCCGGTCGCGACCACACCACGGTGCTGCATGCCTGCCGGCAGATCCGCACCCTGATGGAGACCGACGGCAAGATGCGGGAAGACTGGGAAAAGCTCATCCGCAAGCTGAGCGAGTAGGCCACCGCGAACCCGGTGGACGACGCCGGGACAACATGGGGATAAGTCGCGCCGCGCGATCCGGCCCGAAAGTTGTCCACAGCTTGTCCGCCGTCCGTCGGGGAGTTTTACAGGCGTTCAGCACGTGTTTTTATGTAATGGATTCAAGGGGTTGGTCGGGTTTTCCCGGGTTTTGGCCGACACCATCACCACCACGCTTTAGATTTATCCAACATCTTGTCTTGGGCATAGGGGAGCACGGTCCGCATGCGTTTCAGTCTGCAACGCGAGGTTTTCCTCAAGCCGTTGGCGCAGGTCGTCAATGTGGTCGAACGTCGCCAGACCCTGCCGGTCCTGGCCAACCTGCTGGTCCAGGTCCAGGACGGCCAGCTGTCGCTGACCGGTACCGATCTGGAGGTCGAGATGATCTCCCGCATCGCGGTGGACGAGGCGCAGGACGGTGAGACCACGATCCCGGCCCGCAAGCTGTTCGAGATCGTCCGTGCCCTGCCCGATGGCAGCAAGGTGACGGTGTCGCAGACGGCCGAGAAGGTCACGGTCTCGGCGGGGCGTTCCCGGTTCACGCTGGCGACGCTGCCGGCCAACGACTTCCCTTCGATCGACGAGGTCGAGGCCACCGAGCGCGTCCGCGTGCCGGAGGCCGCCCTCAAGGAGCTGATCGAACGCACGGCGTTCGCGATGGCCCAGCAGGACGTGCGCTACTACCTCAACGGCCTGTTGTTCGATCTTCGCGAGAACTCGCTGCGCTGCGTGGCCACCGATGGCCATCGCCTGGCCCTGTGCGAGGCGCAATACGAGGGGGGTGCCCAGGCCAAGCGCCAGATCATCGTGCCGCGCAAGGGCGTGACCGAGCTGCAGCGCCTGCTGGAAGGCGGCGACCGCGAACTGGAGCTGGAGATGGGCCGTGGCCACATCCGGGTCAAGCGTGACGATGTCACGTTCACCAGCAAGTTGATTGACGGCCGTTTCCCGGACTACGAGGCGGTGATTCCGATCGGCGCCGACAAAGAGGTCCGGATCGACCGCGAGGTGCTGCGGGCCTCGTTGCAGCGTGCCGCCATCCTGTCCAACGAGAAGTACCGCGGCGTACGTATCGAAGTGTCGCCGGGGCAGCTGAAGATCAGCGCTCACAACCCCGAGCAGGAAGAGGCCCAGGAAGAAGTCGAGGCCGAAACCCGCGTCGACGACCTGTCGGTCGGTTTCAATGTCAATTACCTGCTGGATGCCCTGACGGCGTTGCGCGATGAGCAGGTGGTCCTGGCACTGCGGGACGCCAATTCGTCCGCGCTGGTCCGTGAGGCGTCCAATGATCGCTGCCGCCATGTCGTGATGCCTTTGCGCCTCTGACCGATGCCGGGAAGGTTCCACGTGGAACAGGATCGACCCCGCACGCCCGGCATGTCCGGGCGTGTTCGTATGTCCGGGTCTCGCCGAACCAGGGTCGGGACAGCTCCGTGCGCGTAATCCGACTCGAGACGCGACAGTTCCGGCGGTTCGAAGAGGTCTCGATCGAACCGTCCCCGGGGCTCAACCTGATCACCGGTGGCAACGGCGCGGGCAAAACCAGCCTGTTGGAGGCGTTGCACCTCATGGCTTACGGGCGAAGCTTTCGCGGCCGCGTCCGCGACGGCTTGATCCGTCAAGGTGCCCCGGCTTTGGAGGTCTTCGTCGAATGGGAGGAGGGGGGCGCCCCGCCCAGGATGGAAGCGGGCACCGCCCTGCGCCGCAGGCGCGGTGGGCTGCGACATGCCGGACATGAGTGGAGCGGGCGTCTGGATGGCCGTGACGTCGAACACCTCGGCGAGCTTTGTGCGGCACTGGCCGTGGTGACGTTCGAGCCCGGCAGCCATGCGTTGATCACGGGGTCAGCCGAGCACCGCCGGCGCTATCTCGATTGGGGCTTGTTCCACGTGGAACATGTGTTCTTCCCGTCGTGGCGCCGCTACGCCCGGGCACTGAAGCAGCGCAACGCATTGCTTAAGCGGCGGGGTGGCGCGAACGAACTGGACGCCTGGGAGAGCGAGATGGCCGAGGCGGGCCAGATCGTGACCCGGCAGCGCGAAGCCTACTTGGCCGAGTTGCAGAGCCATGTCGGACCGCTGCTGGAGGCCTGGGCCCCGGCGCTCGGTCGGGTCGGCCTCGAATACCACGCCGGCTGGCGGCAGGACGCCATCTCCCTGGCGGATGCATTGCTGCTGGCGCGGGACCGCGACCTCTTGACCGGCTACACCTCAGTCGGACCGCATCGCGCGGATTGGCGGATGGAATTTTCCGGGATTCCGGGGCGCGATGCACTGTCCCGCGGGCAGGCCAAGGTGGCGGCGCTGGCCGCGATCCTCGGCCAAGGCGAGCATCACGCTGCACGCCGCGGTGAATGGCCGGTGGTGGCGTTGGACGATCTGGCATCGGAACTCGACCGCGCCCATCAGGGCCGGGTACTGGAACGGCTAATGGGGTGGGGTGCCCAGGTGTTCCTGACCGGCACCGAGACGCCGACCGCTGTAACGGCGCTTGAGGTTGTCCCGACCGTGTTCCACGTGGAACACGGCGCTCCCCAGCGAGCCTGACCCTCGCGGCGTCGGGCTGAGAGGTCACCGGCTGCTATACTCTCGCGACGTATAGCTAATGTGTCTCGACGTTGCCGTGACCGTGCGGCTGCGTCGTCGGAGCCCGCTGCGCAATGACCCAGATCGAGCACGACCCCTCGCACGACCCCGCCATCGATTCACCCCAGCCCAGCCAGACCTACGACTCCAGCCGGATCACCGTGCTCAAGGGGCTGGAGGCCGTGCGCAAGCGTCCCGGCATGTACATCGGCGACGTGCACGACGGCACCGGCCTGCACCACATGGTGTTCGAGGTGGTGGACAACTCCATCGACGAGGCGCTCGCGGGCCACGCCGACGAAGTGGTGGTGACGCTGCACGAGGACGGCTCGGCCTCGGTGTCCGACAACGGACGCGGCATCCCCGTGGACATCCACAAGGAGGAAGGGCGTTCGGCGGCCGAGGTGATCCTCACGGTGCTGCATGCCGGCGGCAAATTCGACGACAACAGCTACAAGGTGTCCGGCGGCCTGCACGGCGTGGGTGTGTCGGTGGTCAACGCGCTGTCCTCCAGGCTGACGCTGGACATCTGGCGTGACGGGGGGCACCACCAGCAGGAATACGCCCACGGCGAGCCGGTCTACCCGCTCAAGCGGCTTGCCGACTCCGATCGCCGCGGCACCACGCTGCGGTTCTGGCCGTCGGTGGGGACATTCTCGGACGTCGAATTCCACTACGACATCCTGGCCAAGCGCCTGCGCGAGCTGTCGTTCCTCAACTCGGGCGTCAAGATCACGCTGGTCGACGAGCGGGGTGAGGGCAAGCGCGACGTGTTCCAGTACGCCGGCGGCATCCGCTCGTTCGTCGAGCACCTGGCCCAGCTCAAGACGCCGTTGCACCCCAACGTCATCTCGGTGACGGGCGAGCAGAACGGCATCACGGTCGACGTTGCACTGCAGTGGACCGACGCCTACCAGGAAACGATGTTCTGCTTCACCAACAACATTCCGCAGAAGGACGGCGGCACCCACCTGATCGGCTTCCGCGCCGCGCTGACGCGCACACTGACGAACTACATCGAACAGAACGGCATCGCCAAGCAGGCCAAGGTCGCGCTGTCGGGCGACGACATGCGCGAGGGCATGATCGCCGTGCTGTCGGTGAAAGTGCCGGACCCCAGCTTCTCGAGCCAGACGAAGGAAAAGCTCGTCAGTTCCGACGTCAGGCCGGTCGTTGAAAGCACGTTCGGCGCACGTTTGGAGGAGTTCCTGCAGGAGAACCCCAACGAAGCCCGTGCCATCGCCGGCAAGATCGTCGACGCGGCCCGCGCGCGTGAGGCGGCTCGCAAGGCGCGTGACCTGACGCGTCGAAAGGGCGCACTGGATATTGCCGGCCTGCCCGGCAAGCTGGCCGACTGCCAGGAGAAGGATCCGGCCCTCAGCGAGCTGTTCATCGTCGAGGGCGACTCGGCCGGTGGCTCGGCCAAGCAGGGCCGCAACCGGAAGACGCAGGCGATCCTCCCGTTGAAGGGCAAGATCCTCAACGTCGAGCGTGCGCGCTTCGACCGGATGCTGGGCAGCGCCGAGGTGGGCACGCTGATCACCGCGCTCGGTACCGGCATCGGCAAGGACGAGTACAACCCGGACAAGCTGCGTTACCACCGCATCATCCTGATGACAGACGCCGACGTCGACGGCAGCCACATCCGCACGTTGCTGCTGACGTTCTTCTACCGGCAGATGCCCGAACTGATCGAGCGCGGCCACATCTACATCGGCCTGCCGCCGCTGTACAAGATCAAGCAGGGCAAGAACGAGCTCTACCTCAAGGACGACGCGGCGCTGGATGCGTACCTGGCCGGCAACGCCGTGGAGGGCGCCTCACTGGTGCCGGCGACGGGCGAACTGCCGATCGAAGGGCCCGCGCTGGAAAAGCTGCTGCTGGTGTATGCCGGCGCGCGCGAGACGATCGCCCGCAACGCCCACCGATACGACTCTGCGGTGCTGGAGGCGTTGATCGACTTCACGCCGCTCGACAGCGCCCACTTGGCCGGCAACATCGACGAGCAGCACGAAATCGAAGCGTTGGAATCGCGGCTCAACCAGGCCGGGCTCGGCAAGCCACGCTACGCCTTGGCCCTCGTACCGGCCAACGATCAGCACCCGGCCGCGCTGCGTGTCACGCGCCGCCACATGGGGGAGGAGATCACCCAGGTGCTGCCGGTGTCGGTATTCGAACAAGGCGAGCTGCGTGGGCTGCGCGAGGCCGCCTCGCAGTTGCACGGGCTGATCCGGGAAGGCGCCCAGATCATCCGCGGCAACCGCGCGCAGCCGGTGTCCAGCTTCGCCCAGGCCCAGGCCTGGTTGATGGACGAGGCCAAGAAGGGCCGCCAGATCCAGCGCTTCAAGGGTCTAGGCGAAATGAACCCCGAGCAGCTCTGGGACACCACGGTGAACCCGGAAACGCGCCGGCTGTTGCAGGTGCGGATCGAGGATGCGGTCGCCGCCGACCAGATCTTCAGCACCCTCATGGGCGACGTGGTCGAACCCCGACGCGAGTTCATCGAGGACAACGCACTGAAGGTCGCCAACCTCGATATCTGACCGGAATCGGACGCACGCATGGACGCCGTGAGTACAGACGAACCGCGCGCCGCCCACCCGCGCCCGGTCCGGGCAGCCCCGTGGCCGCGCCTGGTGCGAGGCTTCGTGCTCGACCTGGTCATTGCCGTAACCGTGTTGCTGGCCACCGGCGTCTTGGCGGTGGTTGCGTGGGGCGTCGTTGTGGGCGTGGCCGCGGCAATCAGCGGTCAGGATCCATCGGCCGGATCCCCCGAACGGTTCATGCCCGGCATGGAAGCGCAGGTCTGGATCGGACTGGCGGCCACGGCCATTGCCGCGCTGGCGGTCTATGCCTGGCGAGGTCGTGCCGACCGCCTGGAACGGGCGCGTTCCTGGCAGGCCGCCCGCCGGAGGGAAACGTGGGCCTTGGCCGTGGGTACTGGGCTGGCGGTCTTCGCCTTCAGCGCGACCGTGGCCTGGCTGGGGCGTTCGCTGGGCGTCGAGCCCGAACCCACCAATGTGGCTCCGCTTCAGGCCTTGGCTGATCGACCGGTACTGATCCTGGTAGTGGTCGTCCTTCTGGCACCCGCCTACGAGGAACTGCTGTTCCGCCGCGTGCTGTTCGGGCGCCTGTGGCGCGGAGGCCGTCCGTGGTTGGGGCTCGTGCTCAGCAGTCTCGTCTTTGCGACCTTCCACGAAATGCCGGGCCTCAGTGCCAATACCGGGCCTGCGCTGGGCATGCTGCTGGTGGTGTACGGCGGCATGGGCGCCGCCTTTGCCTGGGTGTACCGGCGCTGCGGCACGCTGTGGGCGCCCGTCGTCGCCCACGCGACGAACAACCTGGTCGCGGCAAGCCTCCTGTTGGCGGGCACGGGATGACGGCTGCGCGTTCTGGGATTTGACGGGTCGTTGATCCGGACGCGTCTACAAGGGAAGGCCTCCCCGATTCAGGACTGCCCATGAAGCCTCTGTTGCTCGGCTTGGCCGTTGCCGCCGCCGTCACCGCTTGCGCCACCGCCACGTCCCCCACCGGCCGCAGCCAACAGGTCGGCGCGGTCTCGCAGGAGCAACTCAACCAGCTGGGCGAACAGGCGTTCGCGGAAGCGAAAGCGAAGAACCGGCAGAGCACCAACACCTCGCAGAACGCATACGTCCGCTGCGTCGTCAGCGCGGTGACCCGGGAGTTGCCCGCCAACTGGCAGGCCAATTGGGAGACGGCGGTGTTCGTCGACGAGTCACCGAACGCCTTCGCTCTTCCCGGCGGGAAGGTGGGCGTACACACGGGAATCTTCACTGTCGCCCGTAACCAGGATCAGCTGGCCGCGGTCATCGCCCATGAGGTCGGCCACGTGGTCTCCCGGCACCACGATGAGCGCATTACCCGGCAGATGGGTGCGCAGGCGGGCCTGGGCATCCTGGGGGCCCTCGTGGGTTCCCAATACGGCCAGGGCGCTGCAGACGCGACCAGCCAGCTGGGCGGTGCCGCCGTCCAGGCCGGCTTCCTGCTGCCGAACAGCCGCACCCAGGAAATCGAGGCCGATGTCGTCGGGCAACGCCTGATGGCCCAGGCGGGCTTCGATCCGGCGCAGGCCGTCAACCTGTGGCAGAACATGATTTCGGCCAGCGGCGGCAGCCGGCCCCCCCAGTGGCTCTCCACCCACCCCGATCCCCAGTCGCGCATCCAGGAACTGCAACAGCGTGCCGGCAGCCTGGCCCCCGTTTACCAGCAGGCGCGTGCGTCGGGCCGGGCACCCCGCTGTGGATGAATGTCCGTTGGGGTTGCGCTATCCCCGGCAACGGCCTTTCTGGTAGCGTGTTCGGCCCACGCCCGGCCCCTTGCGGGCCAAGGCCGCCCCGTGCGGGCTCCCGTATTCATACGCTTCGAGGTGAACCATGAATCCTTCCCTGACCCGTACGCTCCTGGCTGCTGCGGTTGGCGCAGTCTTGATGACATCCACTGTCGATACGGCGGTGGCGCAGTCTGCGGCCGAGCGTGCGCAGGAGCGGCGAGAACGCCGTGCAGACCGGGATCAACAGGAGTCGGTTGTTTCATCTGACTACGCGAACGCCAAGCGAGAAGCGCCCGAGGGAAAAGCGTCAGCGCGTATGTCGTCGAAGCTCGAGAAGATGATCGCTCTCTATGACGAGGATAAGAGCGTTGAAGCGCGGGCCGCGGCGGATGAGATCATCGCCAACGCAAAAGCCAACGACTATGACCGCTCCTTTGCCGCGCAGATCGCTTCGCAGGCTGCTTACAACATGGACGACACGGCCGCGGCGATGAGCTACGCCAAGCAGGCCATTGACTTCAACGGATTGGACAACAACGGCCACTTCACAGCGATGTTGATGCTTGGCCAAATTCAGCTCCAGGAGGAGCAGTACCTTGACTCAATTGCGACGCTCGATCGCTTCTTTGAAGCGTCAGGCAGCCGTAAACCCGAGCACTTGGTACTCAAAGGTAATGCGTTGTACAGGCTGGAACGCTTTCCGGAGGCCATCCAAGTACTGAAGGAGGCAATTGACAGTACCGATGAGCCCCGCAGCGATTGGCTTCAGCTGTTGATGGCCAGTTATATGGAGACGGGACAGGACGCAGAGGCGTCGGCGCTGGCGGAGAAGATAGGTGCTGACAACCCGGACGATAAGCGTGCTCAGATGAATCTAGCCGCTGTCTACATGCAAGGTGACCAAATGGACAAGGCTGCTGCAGTACTGGAGCGCCTGCGCGCCACTGGTCAGCTCACCGAGGATCGTGAATACAGGCAGCTATACGCTACGTACCTCAACATGGACGGACAGGAGCGCAAGGCGGCAGAAGTCATCGAAGAGGGCCTGCAGAAGGGAATTCTGAAGCCGGATCACCAGACGTACGTAGCGCAGGCACAGGCCTACTATTTTTCGGATCAGATCACCCCTGCTATCGAAGCCTACGGGAAGGCGGCACCGCTCGACGACAACGGCGAAACGTACCTCAACCTCGCCAAGGTGTTGTGGCAGGAAGATCGCATCGGCGAAGCCAAGGAGGCCGCGCGCCAGGCCAAGGCCAAGGGACTGGATAACCCGAAGGACGCCGACCAGATCATCGCCCTACAAGGCAACTGATTCGGCACACCGGAAGGTCTGAACCGTACTTGGAACCCCGGGTGCAGTTTGGTATATGCTAGGAAGTTCCCGTCGCCGGAAACGGTTACGGGGTCCACTCGATGTCCCGCGGCGCGTTGCGCGTCCGGAAACCCCTCCCGAGCTTACGGCGCATGACGCAAGACCTCGAAAATCACGCATCCCACGACGACGGCGACGAAGGGCTGAACTGGGCACGTATTGCCGGTATCACCATGGCGATCACCGTGCACGCCATGGCCCTCCTGTTGCTGTTGGCGCCGATGGCCCCCCCGGCCGAGAACGCCGAGGAAGAAGAAGTCACCGTCGTCAACCTGATCAAGCC
>CBIHLN010000090.1:0-10661 GCA_966210725.1 uncultured Lysobacter sp.
GCGCGACCTCGTACTCGTCCTTGTAGGCCATCAGCTTGAACGCGTAGCGCGCGACGGCCTCGGTCAGATCGGTGCTGCCCGGTGCGCGCTCGGCCTCGGCGTTGCGCACGCGCGCGACGAAGTCGGCGTAGCGCTTGGCGTACTTCGCGTCCTGGTAGTCGGTGAGGAACGCCACGCGGCGCGCGATCAGTTCGTCCAGCGAACGCGAAAGGCGCGCGTCGTCCAGCGGCAGGAACGCGACGTTGTCGCCGGCCGCGTGCGCGGGGACGTGGCGCAGCTCGTCCTCGTTGCGCAACGGCGCGGGCGCGGCGTTGGCGCCCCACTCGTGGCCCTCCCACTCACCGGCCGGCAGCATCGGCAAGGCGTGCGGCGTGGCTTCGGCAGCGGTCTGCGCATTGCGCACCAGCCCGGCGGACTGCATCACGGCCGGCATGTCGACCACCGCCAGGCGGCCCCAGGCGAACGCGGTCTTGTTCATCTCCACGGCGGCGCCGTTGAGCTCGACCGCGCGCATGATCGCGTCCAGCGACAGCGGCACCAGGCCCTGCTGCCACGCGTAGCCGAGGATGAACAGGTTGGTGGCGATCGCATCGCCCATCAGCGCGGTGGCCAGCTGCGTGGCATCGACCACATGCAGGCCGTCCTTCGCGCTCTCGCCCAGCGCCTTGCGCACGGCATCGATGATGTCGGTCGCCGGGAACTCCATGTCCGGGCGCGTGGTGAACGTGCCGGGCATCGCCTCGTAACTGTTGAGCACGACGTTGGAGCGCCCCGCGCGGACCTTCGACAGCGCCCAGTAGTCGTTGACCACGACCATGTCGCAGCCCAGCACCAAGTCGGCCTCGCCGGCGGCGATGCGCACGGCGTGGATGTCGGCGGGCGTCCTGGCGATGCGGATGTGCGTGGTGACCGCGCCGCCCTTCTGCGCCAGGCCGGTCTGGTCGAGCACGCTGGAACCGCGGCCCTCCAGGTGGCCGGCCATGCCCAGCAGCGCACCGATGGTGACCACGCCGGTGCCACCGACGCCGGTGATCAGGATGTTCCAGGGGCGGTCGAGCGACGGCAGCACGGGCATCGGCAGGTTCGCCAGCCGGTCGGCGGCGTTGCTGCCCTTCTGCTTGCGCAGGCGGCCGCCCTCGACGGTCACGAAGCTGGGGCAGAAGCCATTGACGCAGGAGTAGTCCTTGTTGCAGTTGGACTGGTCGATGTCGCGCTTGCGGCCGAACTCGGTTTCCTTGGGCAGCACCGACACACAGAACGACTTCTTGCCGCAGTCGCCGCACCCTTCGCACACCAGCGAGTTCACGACGACGCGCTTCTGCGGGTCGACCATCTTGCCGCGCTTGCGGCGTCGGCGCTTTTCGGTGGCGCAGGTCTGGTCGAAGATCAGCACGCTGGTGCCGCGCACCTCGCGAAGGCGCTTCTGCACCTCGTCGAGTTCCTTGCGGTCGAAGAACTCCACGCCCGACGGGAAGATCTCGCGCTTGTTCCATTTCGCGATGTCGTCGGACACCAGCACGATGGTGTCCACGCCTTCGCTTCGCACCTGGTGGGCGATCTGCGGGACGCTCAGCGTGCCGTCGACGGGCTGTCCGCCGGTCATGGCGACCGCGTCGTTGTAGAGGATCTTGTAGGTGATGTTGACGCCGGCCGCGACCGACTGGCGGATGGCCAGGCTGCCGGAGTGGAAGTAGGTGCCGTCGCCCAGGTTCTGGAACACGTGCGGGGTGTCGGTGAACGCCGCCTGCCCGGCCCAGGTCACGCCTTCGCCGCCCATGTGGGTGAAGGTGTCGGTGGAGCGGTCCATCCACGTGACCATGTAGTGGCAGCCGATGCCGCCCAGCGCGCGCGAACCTTCCGGCACCACGGTCGAGGTGTTGTGCGGGCAGCCCGAGCAGTAGTGCGGCACGCGCGGGAACTGCGCGCGCGGCAGGGCGAGCTCGCCTTCCTTCTGCGCGATCCACGCCAGCACCTGCTCGATGCGCTCGGACTGGTGGAACCGGTTGATGCGCCCGGCGATGACGCGGGCGATGCGCGCCGGTGTCAGCTCGCCGGTCGACGGCAGGATCCACTCGCCGTGCTCGTCGTACTTGCCGACGATGCTCGGCCGGGCGCTGCCGGCCCAGTTGTACATCGACTCCTTCATCTGGCTTTCGATGAAGGCGTGCTTCTCCTCCACCACCAGGATGTCCTCCAGCCCGCGCGCGAAGCGCTGCAGGCCGACCGGCTCCAGCGGCCAGGTCATGCCGACCTTGTAGATGCGGATGCCCAGGTCCAGGCACGCGCGCTCGTCCAGGCCGAGGTACTCCAGCGCCTGCAGCACGTCCAGGTAGCTCTTGCCGGTGGTGATGATGCCCAGGCGCGCCTGCGCCGGATCGATCACCAGACGGTCGATGCCGTTGGCGCGCGCGAACGCCTGCGCCGCCTTCACCGCGTACTGGTGCAGGCGCATTTCCTGCTCCAGCGGCGGGTCGGGCCAGCGGATGTTGAGGCCGCCGGCCGGCATCTCGAAGTCCTCCGGCAGCACGATGGTGCGCGCCAGCGGGTTGACGTCGACCGAGGCCGAGGACTCGACCGTTTCGGCAATCGTCTTGAAGCCGACCCAGCGCCCGGTGAAGCGGCTCATCGCCCAGCCGACCAGGCCCATGTCGAGGATGTCCTGCACGCCCGCCGGGTTGAGCACCGGCATCATCGCCGAGACGAACTCGTGCTCGGAACCATGCGGCAGGGTGGAGCTGCGGCAGGCATGGTCGTCGGCGGCCAGCGCCAGCACGCCACCGCGCGGCGCGGTGCCGGCGGCGTTGGCGTGCTTGAACACGTCGCCGCAGCGGTCCACGCCCGGGCCCTTGCCGTACCACATGCCGAACACGCCATCGTGCCTGGCGCCCGGGAACAGGCCGGTCTGCTGCGTGCCCCAGACCATCGTCGCGCCCAGGTCCTCGTTCAGGCCGGGGGTGAACTTCACACCGGCGCCTTCCAGGTGCTTGCGCGCGCGCCACAGCTCCAGGTCGAACCCGCCCAGCGGGCTGCCGCGGTAGCCGGAGATGAAGCCGGCCGTGTCCAGGCCCTCGGCGGCGTCGCGCATGCGCTGCATCAGCGGCAGGCGCACCAGCGCCTGCACGCCCGACAGGTAGATGCGGCCGGATTCGCGGCTGTACTTGTGGTCGAGGGTGTAGTCCCGGTCCACCACGCCCTGGGTGAGGCGGGTGTTCGCCGAGGACGGCGAGCTGAGTTCGGCGGTGCTGGTCATGCGTGGCTCCGTCGCGGCGTGGCCGCGGGGTGGCTGGGCGGGTGGCGTGCGATGCAACGGGGCGCGCTGCGGGCCGGGTCGGCGGCATGGCGCGGCGGCGGGCCCGTCCGGCGCTCAAGTCGCCGGCGCGGCGGCCGCTACCGTGTCGGACCCATGTCGAAAAAGGCCGGGCAAAGCCCCGGAATTGTACCAGCCGGAACGCCGCCGACCCGTACGGTCTAGAATGGGCGGTGTTACAGGGGGAATACCGATGTCGATGAAAACCGTTGTCCTGGCCGCCTGCCTGCTGTGGGCAGGTTCCGTTTCGGCGCAGTCGCTGCCCAAGCCGGCCGAGTTCTATTTCGATGCCGATGCCAATGCGACCCAGCCGCTGGTCGCGACCGACAAGAGCGGCGATGCTGCGGTTCAGGACCTGCTGAAGGCGATGGAACGTGACCCGCGCGACCTGGCGGCCACGGCGCACCTCGCACGCATCGCCATGCAGGGCGGCCGTGAGCAGCTAGGCCGGGAGCTCTACCTGCGTGCGTTGTCGCAAGTGGACGTAGCCAACCGCTATTACCGCCCCTTGATGTGGAGTTTCGGTTGGGACCTGTTCCGGCTGGGGCATCACGAGGAGGCGCTTGAGCAGTGGCGCACGCTCGTGTTGTCGCGTGGGGTGACCGGCGAGTGGATGCCGCAAACCCTCTCCCTGGCTCTCTGGTCGGTGGGCCGCCGTGAGGAAGCCGTGGAATGGTATGCCGCGGCCGTGCGCACCGAGCCGCAGGACTGGAGCACGACAGCCCGGTACGAGGCGCTGCTGCCCGGATGGTCCCAGGACGAGCGCGCGACGCTCGCCGAGGTGCACGCCGCCTGGGCGGCCAACCCGCCGTCGTAAGCCGCCGCGTTCGCGCCGCTGCGCGGGTCAAGGCACCATCGCGCTTCGACAAGGAGTGAGCGATGGCGTTCGACGCGTTCGCCCTGGTGCTGGCGATGCTGGTGCTGGGGGTGCTGTTCCAGCGGTTGAAGGTGTTGCCGGCCGACGCGGCGCAGGCGCTGACGCTGGTGGTGCTGTACGTGTGCCTGCCGGCAGCGGTGCTGCGGTATGCGCCGCGCCTGGAACTGTCGGTGGCGCTGCTGGGCGTGGCGGCGGTGCCGTGGGTGCTGCTGGTCGCCACGGTGCTGGCGGTCGGCGTGCTGGCACGGATGCTGAAGCTGCGCCGGGACCAGCACGGGGTGCTGCTGCTCACCGTCGCTTTGGGCAACACCAGCTTCCTGGGCTATCCGCTGACGCGCGCGCTCATCGGTGAGGACGCGTTGCCGTACGCGGTGGTGTACGACCAGTTCGGCGCGTTCCTGATCATGTCCACCTTCGGCCTGTGGGTGCTGGCGCGCTACGGCGGCGACGCCGAGCCGTCGCCGCGCGAAATGGTGCGCAAGGTGTTGCTGTTCCCGCCGTTGTGGGCGCTGGTGGTCGGCTTGACGGTGATGCCGGCATCGCCACCGTCATGGATCGACGGCGCGCTGCTGCGGCTGTCGGAGGCGCTGCTGCCGCTGGCGATGCTGACGATCGGGCTGTCGGTGCAATTCGCCTTGCCGCGCGATGAACTCAGGCCGCTCGCGGCCGGCCTGGTGCTGAAGCTCGTGCTGATGCCGGCGCTGGCGCTGCTGCTGGTGCCGCTGCTGGGCATGACCGGCGACATGGCCCGCACCACGGTGCTTGAAGCGGCGATGCCGTCGATGGTCACCGCCGGCGCGCTCGCCATCGCGCAGGGCATGGCACCGCGGCTGGCGGCGGCGATGGTGGGCTACGGGCTGCTGTTGTCGCTGGTCACGTTGCCGCTGTGGGCGCGGGTGGCGGTGGGGTAGGCAGCCCTGGCGACGTTTTATTGAAGCGGTTCGGGGGAGCGACATGGAGTCGAATGTGAAACGTAATGTCCTTGCAGCCCTTCTGGTTGCATCCGCGGCGCTGGTGCTGCTTGTGATTTTTGCGCCACACGCCGCGTCCGGTCGCGCCGGCGTTCACGTGGGCGACGCGCTGGGCGATCGCGTTGCAGAGCAGATGGACGCGGTCGCAGCGGGTGCCCGCGCCACGCCCGCTCAACGCACGCCACCTTCAGAAGCCTTCCACGAGCGTGTGCCTACCAACGCCGAGATCGAGATGGAGGCGCGTGCCGACGCATGGTGGCGTGAGTACAGCAAACGCCTTGCGAAACACGTGGCGGCACTGCTCGAAAAAGCCGATGCACGCAGCCTGTACCACGCTTACCTGCTGATGCCGTCGACGGGTTCGTTGGACGAGAGTCGCCTGCACGACGCGGAGTATGTGCAGGCCGCTATGCACCAACACCTGCAGGACTCTATGGATGTGCTGCGTCTCGCTCGTGAGCGCGCACCCGACGATCCGCAGTTGGCGTGGTTGGAGGCCGTAAACTGCCATGCGCCGACGGCCGGCTGCGACCCCGCTGCCGCGGAACTGGTTCTTGCGCGGATCGAGCCCGACAACGCACGTGGCGCATTGCTCGCCTTGGCGTGCCTTCAACGCGGGCGACACGGCAGCGGTCGATTCCTGGTTGGCGAGGGCAGCGCAGTCCGACTTCTACGACATGGGCTATGGAGACGCGGCGCTCGAGCTGCTGACGGTCCTGGAGGGCCTACCGCTGCCGCCGATGGATGAAGAGCTGCGCATTGGGATGTTGAAAATGGCGGGGCTGGACCACGACGCCGCCGCCTCGACCTCGCAGTTGGTGACGCTTTACGCCGGTGGAATTGTCGCGGCCCAAAATACTCCGCCGTTGCAGGGTCTGAGGCACACGTGCGGCGCGGCGCACGTCACGCAGGCGCGCATGGCCCCATGCCACCGCGTCCTGCGCCACTTGGCGGCCAGCGACACGGTGATCGCGCATGCCATCGCATTGCCGCAACTGATCCAGCTGACCGGCGACCCGGTGCAGCGACGTGCATTTCAGGAGCGCTTGCGCCATTACGCCTGGGCCCGTGACTCGATGATCGCGCACGCCGACCTGACCTACATGCTGGACAGCTGGCGCTTGGGCGAACTCGTCGCCGGCGAGCGCCTGCTGAAGCGCCGCGGCGTCACCATGCCCGCCGGCTGGCTGCCCGATCACCCGACCCACCGCAGCCTCATCCTGACCGGCCGGCCGCCGCCGGGCGACTGACGCCGACCCGTGATGACCGCCTTGATCGCGCCGGTGTAGGCTGCGGGACCGGCCGCGCCGGGTCGGCGCGACACCAAGGGGGCTCGATGAAGACCGTGCTGGTGGCCAGTTCCAAGGGCGGGGTGGGCAAGACCACCATCGCCACGCACCTCGCCGCGCAGGCGGCGCTCGACGGACTCAACACCGCGCTGGTCGATGCCGACCCGCAGGGCTCGGCCACGCGCTGGGCACAGCGGCGCGCGGGGCTGGAGTCGGCCGTACTGCCGCTGGACGGCACCCGCCGCAAGGCCTGGAAGAAGCAGCTGCCCGACGACACCCAGCGCGTGGTGGTGGATGCCCGCGCCGGCGCGATGGCCGACGACCTGGATGCCTTCCTTGAGATCGCCGACGCCGTGGTCGTCCCGGTGCAGCCGTCCACGCTCGACATCGAGGCCACCGTGCCGTTCCTGGACACGCTGGCCCGCCACCCGCGGGTACGCAAAGGCGAACTGCGCGTCGGGCTGGTCGGCAACAAGCTCAAGCCCTGGACCAACGCCTCGCAGCAGGCGGTCGACCTGCTCAAGGCCTGGCCGTACCCGGTGGTGGCACAGCTGCGCGACAGCCAGGCCTACGTGGTCATGACGTCGCTGGGCAAGAGCCTGTTCGACTACCACTCCGCCCAGGTGCGCGAGCACCAGGCCGACTGGCAGCCGCTGTTGCGTTGGCTGCGCAAGTAGCCTCATGGCCCGTATCCGTCTTCTGTCCTCCTAACCCGACTGCGAGCCGCCATGCGCGAACTGATCCTGCTCCGCCACGCCCACGCCGAAGCCGCTGCCCCCGGCCAGGCCGACCTGGACCGCCCGCTGTCGGCCGAGGGCCTGGCCGAAGCCGAGTCCGCCGGGCGCTGGCTGAAGAACAACGGCTGGGTGCCCGACTGCGTGCTGTGCTCGCCGTCTCGACGCACCCGTGAAACGCTCGAGGCGGTGCTGGGCGAGGTCGGCTACATCGACCAGCGCATCGAACCGTCGATCTACGAGGCGACGCCCGGCGGGCTGATCGCACTGGCCGATGCCCACCGCGACGTCGGACGTCTGATGCTGGTCGGCCACAACCCCGGCCTGGAGCGCCTGGCCGCGCTGCTGCACAGCGGGCAGTCCGGGGACTACCGCGGCATGCCGCCCGGTGGCGTGGCGGTGCTGACCATGCCGGTCGATGCCGCGCTGGAGCCGGGCATCGCCCGGCTCGGCGCGTTCTGGTGGCCGTGACGCCAGCCGTGCGCCCCCGGGCGTTGCCGGCGATCCCGACGTGGGCCCTCCAGTCCGGGGCCTTCGCCGCGCTGTTGGCTTTGCTGGCGGGCGGATCCGCGGAGGTGTCGGCACAGCCACGGATTGGCGACCTGGATCCGGCGCACACGCAGATCCGGTTCGAACTGCGCACGCGGTGGGGCCAGAAGGTGCTGGGCGACTTCCCGTCGTTCGAGGGCGAGGTGCTGGCGCTGCCCGGCGACCGCCGCCAGGTGCGTATCCGGCTGCGGACCGGTGCGGTGCAGGTCGCGGGTTCGGAGCGCTACACCCGGCTGGCGCGCAGCGAGGGTTTCTTCGATGCGTCGCGCCACCCCCAGATCGAGTTCGTGTCCGACCCCCATCCCGCCGAACTGGTGCGCACCGGGGGGCGGTTGCGCGGGCGCCTGTCGATGCACGGCATCACCCGGGAAGAGACCTTCGAGGTGAAGCCGGCCTCGTGCACGCGCCCGGGCCTGGATTGCCCGGTGATGGCCGCCGGCAGCGTCGATCGCCGACGCTACGGGCTGGACGGCTACCGCGTGGTGCTCGGGCACCAGGTGCGTTTCGGCATGCAACTGCGCCTGCGCCCGGCCGGGGGCTGAGGGTGGCCTGCGCTAAGCTGCGCCGCGTCGTGCCGGACCCCACTGCGCTGCCCTGATGCCTTCATCCCGACGTTTCCGTTCTGCCGCCGCGCTTCGCGTGCTGGCCGCCTGTCTGGCACTGGCGTGTTCGGCCTGCGCCACGCTGTCGCCGGCGCAGCGCGACCGCGCCACGGCCATCGCCAGCGCGGCACGCTCGGACGTGGACACCTGCCAAGCGCGCAACGCGTGCGCGCAGGCGTCGCCGATGCGTCAGCTGGCTGGGCGTGCATTCGCACGTTCCACGCCCGAAGCGCCGCGCCACTACGCGCTGATCATGGACGAGGGCACCGACGCGTTGCTGGCACGCATCGACCTGCTGCGCAGCGCAACCACCACCATCGACGTGCAGACCTACATTTTCGACGAGGACGATGCCGGCCGCCTGGTGCTGGAGGAAATGCTGGCGGCCGCCCGCCGCGGCGTGCGCGTGCGTCTGCTGATGGACCAGCTGTCGGCGCTCAAGCGCGTGGAGACGCTGGCGGCGCTGGCCGGTGCGCACGAGAACCTGCAGGTGCGCGTGTACAACCCGGTGCTGGGGCGTGCCCGCATCAGCTACCCGCAGTACCTGCTGGCGGCGGCGTGCTGCTGGCGCCGGCTCAACCAGCGCATGCACACCAAGCTGTTCCTGGTCGATGGCGCGGTGGGCATCACCGGCGGTCGCAACTACCAGAATGCGTATTACGACTGGGACCCGGCGTACAACTTCCGCGACCGCGACCTGCTGGTGGCCGGGCCGGTGGCGCGCACCATGGACGCCGATTTCCTGCGGTTCTGGGACGACCCGCGCAGCATCCCCGTGGAGCGCCTGGCCGATGTGGGCCGCCACCTGATCGACTCGGGCGTGCCGCCGTTGCCGCCGCCGTCGTACACGGAGCCCGAGCGCGCCCGGGCGATGCAACGTGATGCCGGCGATGCCGCCGTCGTGCGCGAACGGCTGGCCGACGCCGCACTGCCGGTGGGCGAGGTGCGTTACATCTCCGACTCGCCCGACAAGCATGATGCGGACACGGCCGGCGGCGCGGTCGCCTCGGTCTCGCTGCGCGGGCTGATCGAGTCGGCGCGCGACGAGGTGCTGCTGCAGACGCCCTACCTGGTGCTGTCGGGCACCGCCCAGGAGATGTTCCGCGCCATGCACGAACGCGCCGACGCGCCGCGCGTGGTGGTGTCGACCAACAGCCTCGCGGCGACCGACGCGTTCGTCGTCTACGCGCTGTCGCACAAGTACAAGCGCCGTTACCTGCGCGAATTCGGCTTCGACATCTACGAGTACAAGCCGTTTCCCGCCGACGCGCCGGTCGATATCGCCGCCACCGGCGCGGAGCTGCCCGAGTTCGTGCCGGACGCCGCCGTGGCGCGGCCCGACCACCGCGCGCTGCGACGCGAATACGACACCCGCACCGTGCAGGGCCGCAACGGGTATCGCCGCGCGCTGTCGCGCGAGTACGCCGCGCTGCGTTACGCCAGCCGCCGCGCCAACGAGCCGGTGCCGCTCAAGCGCGCGGGCGTGCGCATCGGCATGCATGCCAAATCGCTGGTGATCGACGACCGCATCGGCGTGGTCGGCACCCACAACTTCGACCCGCGCGGCGACCACTACAACACCGAGAGCGCGGTGGTGATCGAGGATGCGGCCTTCGCCGACGCGCTGGCCGACAGCATCCGACGCGACATCTCGCCGGCCAATTCGTGGACCATCGCGCCGCGCGACAAACCGCCGGTGCTGTGGGGGCTGGAGTACTCGCTGGCGAAGGTGTCGGAGTACCTGCCGGTGTTCGACCTGTGGCCGCTGCGGTACGCGACGAGCTACGAGTTCCAGGCCGGCCCCGACTGCCCGCAGCCGCTGCCGCCGGACCACCCCGACTTCCGCGCCTGCTATGTGCCGGTGGGCGACTTTCCGGAAGTCGACATGGTCGGCCTGAAGGGGCTGGGGACGCGGTTCGTCACCGCGTTCGGCGCGGGGCTCGCACCGATCCTGTGAGGCGGCACGTGCCTGTGCGGGGCGCCGGGCACCAGGGCGCGAGGCGCGCGCGTCGCCTATCCAGCCGGGCGTGACACCAGGAGCCCGGTGGGCCATGCCCTGCTGGCGAACCCTCTGAAAAAGCGGGGCGGCGGCTGTGACGCCGGTCACATCCGGCCGCCGCATGTCCGGCACCCGGCACGGCCCGACCCTGTCGTCAGTCATGCCGCCCGGATGCAACCCCGGGCCCCTCGAACCCATCTGTTATGGGCAATACGCCAGTGCCGCGCCACCAGGCCATCGGTGGGGTGACTTCCGGCACATGGTGCATCCGGTTAGGTGTTGTACTTTACCAACACACCGATTCACCAACCCACCCGATAGGACCCCCAAATG
>CBIHLN010000091.1:0-10402 GCA_966210725.1 uncultured Lysobacter sp.
GTGCTTCTGCGCGCTGGCCTTGTCCAGGAACAGGCCGGTGGACTCGATGACGACGTCGGCGCCGACCTCGTCCCACTTGAGGTTGGCCGGGTCGCGCTCCTGCGTCAGGCGGATCTTCCGGCCGTTGACGACCAGGTGGTTGCCGTCGATCGACACGTCGCCGTCGAAGCGGCCGTGCACGGAGTCATAGCGCAGCATGTAGGCCAGGTACTCCGGCTCCAGCAGGTCATTGATGGCGACGACCTGGATGTCATTGCCGAAGTTCTGCACGGCCGAGCGCAGGACGTTGCGTCCGATGCGGCCGAAACCGTTGATACCTACTTTGATCGCCATTGCGGGCTCCTGACGGGCGTGGGACGGGAAAGCCGGCTATTTTAGCGCCCCCCGGGGCCGCCCGCTGGCCCCGTTGATGGAACACCTGGATGCCGCGCACGGCCCTCCGCCTTTTCCTCGCCCTCGCACTGGCCCTGTGCACCCTGCCCGCCGCGGCCTGGGGGCCGCTGGGGCATCGGCTGGTCGCGGCGCTGGCATGGGACGAGCTCGACCCGGCCGCCCGCGCGGAGATCACGTCACTGCTGGCCGGCGAACCCGACCCCACGCTGCCGGGCATCGCCACCTGGGCCGACGAGCTGCGCGCCAACGACCCGGACCTGGGCCGGCGCAGTGCGCCGTGGCACTACGTCAACCTGGGCGAGATGGGCTGCGAGTACGACGCGGCGCTGGCCTGCAAGGGCGGCAACTGCGTGGTCGAGGCGATCCGCGCACAGACTGCAATCCTCGGCGACCGTTCGCGCCCGCGTTCCGAGCGGCTGCAGGCGCTGAAGTTCGTCGTGCACTTCGTGGGCGACATCCACCAGCCGATGCACGCCGGCAACGCGGCCGACCGCGGCGGCAATGACGTGCAGGTCAACTGGCCCGACGGCAGCCCGGACGGCAAGGGCGGCAACCTGCACTCGCTGTGGGACAGCGGCCTGTTCAATACCGCCGGCCTCAGCGAGTCCGCCTGGCTGGCGCGGCTTCGAGGGATGGAACTGGCCGTCCCCGTCGAGGCAGAGCCGGCGCAATGGGCGGAGCAGTCCTGCGCCGTCGCGACGGCCAGCGGGGTCTACCCGCCCCGCTCCAAGCTGGGGACCGACTACCTGCAGGCGTGGCGTCCCGTGGCCGAGGCCCAGGTGCGCAGGGGCGGCAGCCGCCTGGCGATGCGGCTCAACGCCACGCTGGGCGCGGGCCACTGACGCCCCCGCTTTAGCGGCGCCTCACTCGGCCGCGGGCAGGCCCAGCAGCTCGCGCACCCGGGGCTCCAGACCGGTCAGGCCCGCGGCGCGGCCCAGTGCGAGCGCGTCCTCCGGCGCCACGCCGTCATGCGCGACGGCAGCCAGTGCCATCAGCGCACCGACCCGGTTGCCCGATGCGCAGTGCACCAGCACCGGCCCGTCCACCGCCTGCATCGCGCGCCACAGTGCGGTGGCCTTGGCCGTCGTGATGTCGCCGGCACCGGCGACGGGGATCTGGGTGTAGCGCAGTCCGGAAGCCGCCACCTCCGCGGCCACGTCGCGCCCCTCCAGCTCTGCCTCGGGGCGCAGGTTGATCACGGCCTGCACGCCGTCGGCCGCGAGCCGTGGCCACGCCGATGGGTCCGGTTGGCCGGACGTGAGCACACCCGGGCGGGGCATGCGCAGGCCGGGGATGGGGTCGTTCGACATGGGGGTGTCCTGGAGTGGGGCGGGAACGGAGGCCGACGCGGTGGCCGGATGCGGCGGCGCAGTGACGGGGTTGGCGGCGCAGGCGGCCAGTCCAAGGGCAAGGGCAAGGGCAAGGGCAAGGACGAGTGCACCGGATGCCGGGTGCGTGGCGTGAGAGCGGTTCATGTCGACGCCTCGCAGTAGATGCCGTGCAGGGTCTGCATCACGCGCAGGGCCGGGCCGTCCAGCAGCGAATAGAAGACCTGCTGTCCCTGCCGACGCGTCGCCACGAGGCCGGCCTCGCGCAACACCGCCAGGTGCTGCGACAGGGCCGACTGCGACAACGCAGTGCCGTCGAGCAGCTGCCCGACCGACAGCTCGCCGCCGACCAGCCGGCACAACACCATCAGGCGCTGTTCGTTGGCGAGCGAACGCAGCAGGGCCGCCGCCTCGCCGGCATGGCGTTGCATTTCATCAGGGTCGGGCAAGTCGATCACGGACGGCGGCGGGACTGGCTTCGGGCTTGGCATGGCACGCACTGCGAGGGGCGATGTGGGCATTATAGTAGTACTTGCTAATTTAGCAATACCTGATACATTACGCGCATCAGCGGACAGGAGCCCGACCATGCAACCCGTCGTCCACCCCTTTTTCCACCACGACAGCAACACCTGGACCTATGTCGTCGTCGAACCCCAGGGCAAGACGGCCGCCATTGTCGATCCGGTGCTGGACTTCGACCCCAAGGCCGGGCGCACCTCGACCGCGTCGGCCGGGCAGGTGCTGGCGTTCGTCAACGCACACGCGCTGGACGTGCAGTGGGTCCTGGAAACCCACGCCCACGCCGACCACCTGAGCGCCGGACACTGGCTGAAAGAGCAGCTGCCGCACGCGAAGCTGGCCATCGGCGACGGCATCCGCACGGTGCAGAAGACCTTCCGCCCGATCTTCAACCTGGGCGAGCACTTCCCCGTCGACGGCTCGCAGTTCGACCACCTGTTCGCGCCGGACGAGGCGTTCCGCATCGGCGCGCTCGAAGGCCGGGTGATCCCGGTGCCCGGTCATACGAACGATTCCAACGCGTTCCTCATCGGCGATGCGTTGTTCACCGGCGACTCGCTGTTCATGCCTGATGGCGGCACCGCGCGCTGCGACTTCCCCGGCGGCGATGCGGCCACGCTCTACCGCTCGATCCAGACGCTGTTCGAGTTGCCCGAAGACACCCGGGTGTTCGTCTGCCACGACTACGGCCCGGGCGGACGCGAGGTCGCTTGCGAAACCACTATCGGCGAACAGAAGCGCAGCAACATCCACGTGCACGAGGGCACGACGCTGGAGCAATTCGTGCAGATGCGCGAGACCCGCGACGCCTCGCTCGCCATGCCGACGCTGATCCTGCCCGCGGTGCAGACCAACATCCGCGCCGGTGAGCTGCCCGAGCCGGAGAGCAACGGCGTGCGCTACCTCAAGCTCCCCCTCAACCAGTTCTGACTCTGCACGGACCCGAACATGCCCACTGAATTCACTCCCTGGACCGCGCTGGCCGGCGGCGCACTGATCGGCCTGGCGGCCACGGTGCTGCTGGCCTCGCTCGGTCGTATCGCCGGCATCAGCGGCCTGTTCAACGGTGCGCTGGAACAGCGCGGCGACCGCGCGTGGCGTGTCGCGTTCCTGGTCGGGCTGGTCGCCGCGGCCGGCGTGTGGTTCGCCGTGGCCGGGGTGCAGCCGCGCACCGGATTCCCGCTGCCGTGGCTGCTGGCCGGCGGCCTGCTGGTCGGCTTCGGCACCCGGTTGGGCAGCGGCTGCACCAGCGGCCACGGCATCTGCGGACTGGCGCGGTTGTCGCCGCGCTCGATGGTGGCCGTGGCGCTGTTCATGGCGGCCGGCTTCGCCACCGTGTACGTGCTGCGCCACGCGCTGGGGGTGATGGCATGAGCACGCATCGCGTGGTGTGGGCGATGCTGGCGGGCGCGCTGTTCGGCCTGGGCCTGGCGGTGTCGGGCATGACCGACCCCGACAAGGTGCTGAACTTCCTGGACATCGCCGGACGATGGGATCCATCGCTCGCGCTGGTCATGGGCGGCGCACTGGCCGTCGCCGTGCCCGGCTTCGCGTGGGTGCGGCGACGCGGCGTCGCATTCACCGGCGGCGCCATCCCGCCCGCGCCCGCCCCGCGATTCGACAGAAGGCTGCTGGTCGGCAGCGGCCTGTTCGGCGTTGGCTGGGGCATCGCCGGCTATTGCCCGGGCCCGGCGCTGGCCAACCTCGCGCACAGTGCGCTCGAGCCGGCGCTGTTCGTGCTGGCGCTGCTGGCGGGGTCGCAGATCGCCCGGGTGTTCGAGGCACGCTGATCCCGCCGCCTCGCGCGGCGGCGGACGCGTCCGTACCATGACCGGATGATCGAGTCGGCCTGGTGGCTGGCGCTGCTGCTGTTGCTGGTGGCGGCGCTGTATTCGTCGGTGGGCCACGCCGGCGCGAGCGGCTACATCGCCGCCATGGCCCTGGTGGGCCTGGCCCCTGAGCAGATGCGCCCCACGGCGCTGGCGCTCAACCTGCTGGTGGGCGGCATCGGCCTGTTCCGGTTCTGGCGCGGTGGGCACGTGCGCTGGCGCAACGTGCTGCCGTTCGTGCTGGCGTCCGCGCCCGCCGCCTACCTCGCCGCGCGCGTGCAGCTGCCACGGGACAGCTACTCGATCCTGCTGGGCGTGATCCTGCTGGTCGCGGCCGTCGGCGTCTTCCGCAGCGCGGGACACGCGCTGGACGACGACAGCCGTTCGGCCGGGCGCCGGGTGCCGTGGACGGGCGGGTTGCTGGCCGGGGCGGTCATCGGCGTGCTGTCGGGGCTCACCGGCACGGGTGGCGCGATTTTCCTGACCCCGTTGCTGCTGTTCATGCACTGGATGCCGACCCGTCAGGCCAGCGGCACCTCGGTGGCGTTCGTCTGGATCAACTCGCTGACGGCCCTGGCCGGGCTGGTGCAGGTGACGGGCACGTTGCCCGACACGCTGCCGCTGTGGCTGGGCGCGGTCGCGATCGGTGCCCTGCTGGGTACGCAGCTGGGGTTGCGCTGGCTGCCGGTCACCGCGTTGCGGCGGGCCCTCGGGGTGGTTCTGCTGATCGCCGCGGGGAAATTGTTGCTGGCCTGAGCCGCGCGGGTCCTCGGCCGCTTTGCCGGACCGGGCGGCAGGCGTCGGACGCGCGCCGCCATGCCTTCCGGCACTCAAGCGGGTTGGGCTCCGGCCGTTACCGTCCGCATGGCCCCGCCGTGCACGTTGGATGGACGGAGCGGGCCCTGGATCGTGGACGGAATGGGGGGCCGCCGTTGCAGGGCGATTCCACGCGCAGGCGATTTCGCGGGGCATGCACGGCCCGACTGCCCGAATGGGCGCTCGTCTCGGCACGCCACGCACGCCCGGTCTCCGGGCCAGAAGGAACACGGCATGGGACTTGAGGAGCGCGAAATCGGGATCGACCAGGTGGCCACCGGCATGTACGTGTGCCGGCTGGACCGGCCGTGGACCGGGACGCCGTTCCTGATGCAGGGCTTCCTGGTGGAGTCCGACCGTGACGTCGCGCTGCTGCGCCAGTACTGCCGCACGGTCTGGATCGACGTGGTGCGCGGGTTGGACCCCCGCGACGCCCGACTGGAGCTGCTCGCCCCTCCCGCGCGCACGCGGAAGGCGGCCACCCCGATGGGGTCGACCCGCTACTCGGACTCGCGCGATTTCGACCAGGAACTGCCGGACGCGCGTGAGGCGCACCGCGCCAGCGCCGCCGTCGCCCACCGCATCATCGACGACGTGCGCGCCGGCCGGAAGCTGTCCTCGCACGCGGTGGTGGACGCGGTGACCCCGGTGGTGCAGAGCGTGCTGCGCAACGCCGACACGCTGTTCTGGGTCAACGCCCTGCAGCGGCACGACGGCTATGCCTACAGCCACGCGATCAACTGCAGCGCGCTGGCGGCGGCCTTCGGTCGCCACCTGGGCCTGCCGCGCGACATGCTGATGGACATGGCCGCGGGCGGCCTGCTGCTCGACATCGGCAAGACGCGGCTGCCGCCGGGGTTGCTGGATGTCGCCGGCCCGCTCGATGCGGCCGCCGCCGAGACGATGCGTGGCCACGTGCCCGCCGGCCTTGCCGCGCTGGACGACAGCAGCGGGCTGGGGCCGCAGGTGCATGAGATGGTGCGGACCCACCACGAGCGGCACGACGGCTCCGGGTATCCGCAGCGCCTGGCCGGCCCAGCCATTCCGCTGTCGGGCCGGATCGGCGGCATCGTCGACACCTTCGACGCGCTGACCAGCGACCGGCCGCATGCCCGCGCCATCGCACGCCATGAAGCCCTGCAGGTGATCTACCGCGAGCGCGATCGGCTGTTCCAGCGCGAGCTGGTGGAGCAGTTCATCGGCTGCCTGGGCGTCTACCCGACCGGCTCGCTGGTGGAACTGAGCACCGGCGAGGTGGGCGTGGTCATGACCCAGAACCCGATGCGCCGGCTGCTGCCGCGGGTCATGCTGCTGACCACCGCCGACAAGACGCTGCGCGACGCGTTCGAGCCGCTGGACCTGATGGTGCGTGCCGAGCGCCACCCCGAGCTGCCCCGGGTGGACGTGGTGCGGCCGCTGGAACGCGGCGCGCACGGACTCGACCCGGCGGACCTGTTCCTGTGACCCGCACCGAGCTGGTGGCGCTGCTGTCAGGCCAGCTCGACGCATGGCGCGAGGCCGACGGCGCGCTGGGGGTGATGCTGGTGCGCCTGCAGCGCGTGCGCGAATTCGGGCTGTTCTACGGCTACGGCGCCGGCGACGCGCTGGGCGAGGCGGCGCTGGCCCGCATCACCGGCGTGCTGCGCCCGCAGGACACGGTGGTGCGCGTCGGGATGCACGAGTACGTGGCGATGCTGCCCGGCCTGCGCGGCCACAACCACGCGGCGCTGGCCGGTGCCCGCGTGGTGCGGGCGTTCGAGTCGCCGCTGCCGGTGGGCGAACGTGCCGCGCCGGTGTCGGTCAAGGTCGGCATCAGCGTCCACCCCGACCACGGGCGCGATGCCGAGCGGCTGCTGCACAACGCCGAGACCGCCTACGGCGCGTCCCTGCGCGACAGCGAGGACAGTGCGCTGTACGACGCCGAGGGCACGCCGCCGCTGATCCCCTACGAGGCGCTGCACCAGGCCATTCTCGGCAACCGCCTGCAGGTGCACCTGCAGCCGATGCTGGACCTGCGCACGCGCCGGATCGTAGCCGCCGAATCCCTGGCGCGCTGGCACGACGACACGTTGGGCGCGGTCGCGCCGGACCGCTTCATTCCCCTAGCCGAAGAGACCGGGCTGATCTCGCCGCTGACGCGCTGGAGCCTCAACTCCACCCTGCGCCACGCCGCGCGCGCGCGCGCCATCGATCCGGACTTCTGTTTTTCGATCAACCTGTCGCCGCGCGTGTTCGGCGAGCGCGACCTCGTCGCGCAGATCACCTCGGCCCTGGGAATCTGGAACATCCCCGCCTCGGCCATCACGCTGGAAGTGACGGAGAACGCGCTGATGGAGGACCCCAAGCTGAGCCTCCGGCGGTTGGAGGACCTGCGCATGGAAGGCCTGGGGATTTCCATCGACGACTTCGGCGCGGGGTACTCCTCGCTGGCGTACCTCAAGTTCTTCCCGGCCACCGAGCTCAAGATCGACCGCGGCTTCATCGGCGACCTGCGCGACGACCGGCGCTCGATCCAGCTGGTGCGATCGATCATCGACCTGGGCCACCACCTGAAAATGCGGGTGGTGGCCGAAGGCGTGGAGGACGCGGAGTCGCTGTCCATGCTGGCCGAGATGGGGTGCGACTGCGCGCAGGGGTATTACATCCAGCGGCCCGAACCGGCCGACGCGTTCATCGACTCGC
Source organism: uncultured Lysobacter sp. (assembly GCA_966210725.1). Lineage (GTDB taxonomy): Bacteria > Pseudomonadota > Gammaproteobacteria > Xanthomonadales > Xanthomonadaceae > Lysobacter_C. The sequence goes on from CBIHLN010000091.1 coordinate 7,571, forward strand.
TGGCAGCCGCGCGCGGCCCGACATCGCCTCTGCACTGACGCACGCCCTGCACGCATCACGGCCGCGGCGCTAGGCTGTCGCGATGAGCCGACCCGCCCCCCGCCCCGAACCCGACCGCGTCGACTCGCTGGACGCGGCCGTCGACTGGATGCTCCGCCGCCTGCCGCCAACGCTGCGGGTCGGCGCCCCGCTGGGGCTGGGCAAACCGCACCGGCTGCTCAACGCGCTCTACGCCGGGGTCGAACACGACCCGGCGCGACCGCTCGACCTGTACACCGCCCTGTCGCTGGACCCGCCGAGGCCGGGCGCGGGGCTGGAAGGGCGCTTTCTGGAGCCGTTCGTCCAGCGCCACTTCGGCGACGACTTCCCGCGCCTGGCCTATGTGCAGGCCATGCGCCGCGACGCGCTGCCGCCGCACGTGCGGGTGGAGGAGTTCTACCTGCAGTCCGGGGCGATGCTGGGGTCGTCGCAGGCGCAGCGGCACTACGCCAGCCTCAACTACACGCACGTCGCGCGCGCGTTGGCCGACCGCGGCGTGGGCGCCATCGTGCAGAAGGTGGCAATGTCACCGGACGGCCGTCGCGTGTCGCTGTCATCCAATACCGACCTCACGCAGGACACGGTCGATGCCGTGCTCGCACGGGGCCTGCCCCGTCCGCTGCTGGTGGCGGAGGTGGATCCGCAGTTGCCGTGGCTGGGCGGCAGTGCGGCGGTGGCGGCGTCGTACTTCGACCTGGTGGTCACGCCGCCTGCGCCCCATCCCCGCCTGTTCGCCCTGCCCCGCCAGCCGGTGACCGCCGTCGACTACGCGATCGGCTTCCATGCCAGCACGCAGGTGCGCGACGGCGGGACGCTGCAGATCGGCATCGGTGCGCTGGCCGATGCGCTGTGCCACGCACTGGCCCTGCGCCACATCGACAACGCCGCCTACCGCCGGGTGCTGCGGGCGTTGCACTCCCCGGACGTGGACGATCCCGCCCTGGGGCCATTTGCCACCGGCCTGTACGGCTGCAGCGAAATGATCAACGAAGGCTTCAAGCGGCTGGTGGAGGTGGGCGTCATCCGCCGCCGCGTGGTCGACGACCTGCCGCTGATGCAGCGCGTGGCCGATGGCACCGCGGACGATGCGGACCGGGCACGGGTGGCACACGAGGGCGAATACCTGCACGGGGCGTTCTACCTGGGGTCGCACGATTTCTACGACTGGCTGCGCCAGTTGCCGGACGACCAGCGACGCGGCATCGGCATGCGCCGCATCAGCGAGGTCAACGAACTCTACGGCGGGCACGAAACCCTGGAACGGCTGCAGCGCCGTGACGCCCGCTTCTTCAACAGCTGCATGATGGCCACCGCACTGGGCGCGGCGGTGTCGGACGCGCTGGACGACGGCCGCGTGGTGTCCGGCGTGGGCGGGCAGTACAACTTCGTGGCCATGGCGCATGCGCTGCCGGACGCGCGCAGCGTACTGATGCTGCGCGCCACGCGCGAGGGCGGCCGCGGCGCGGCATCCAACATCCGCTGGAACTACGGACACACGACGATCCCGCGGCACCTGCGCGACCTCTACATCACCGAGTACGGGGTCGCCGACCTGCGGGGCCGCTGCGACGAGGCGTGCGTCATCGCGATGGCGTCCATCGCCGACGCGCGCTTCCAGGACGGGCTGCTGGCCGCGGCGCGGGGCAGCGGCAAGCTGGCACGGGGGTTTGCGCCGCCATCGGCGTGGACGCGCAACACGCCCGCGGCCCTCGACGAGGCGCTTGCGCCCCTGCGGCGCGACGGCACCCTTCCCGACTACCCGCTGGGCAGCGATTTCACCGCCGTCGAGCAGCGCCTGGTGCGGGCGCTTTCGTGGTTGAAGGCGCGCACGGCCACTCGACGCGGAATGGTTTCAACCGTGCTGCACGCCGTGGCCACGGGCCGAAGCGATGATGCCGATGCACTCGAGCGCATGGCGTTGGCCCAACCCCGGGGCATCAAGGCCCGGATCGAGGCCCGCCTGCTGGCGCATGCGCTGGATGCCACGCGCAGGGATCCGGCATAGAAAAAGGCGGCCCAAGGGCCGCCTTTCTCCTGGCCATTGACGTGCCGACTCAGGCGAGTCCGCGCACGGCCTCCACGACCTTCTCGACGGTGAAGCCGAAGTGCGGGAACAGGACGTCGGCCGGGGCGCTGGCACCGAAGCGGTCGATGCCGATCACGTCGCCGTCCAGGCCGACGTACTTGCGCCAGAAGTCCGACACGCCGGCTTCGATCGCAACGCGGCGACGCACGCCACGCGGCAGCACCGACTCGCGATACGCCGCATCCTGGCGGTCGAACACGTCGGTGGACGGCATCGACACCACGCGCACGCCGTCGCCCAGCTGCGCGGCGGCCTGCATGGCCAGGCCGACTTCCGAGCCGGTGGCGATCAGGAGGGTGTCGGGGGTGCCGACCGAGTCCTTCAGCACATAACCGCCGCGCGCGATGGCCGCCACCTGCGCGGCATCGCGCGCCTGGTGCGGCAGCGTCTGGCGCGAGAACACCAGGCACGACGGCCCGTCGTTGCGCTCGATCGCGGCCTTCCACGCCACCGCCGACTCCACCGCGTCGCAGGGACGCCAGAGGTCGTTGTGCGGGATGTAGCGCAAGGACGCCATGTGCTCGATCGGCTGGTGCGTCGGGCCGTCCTCGCCCAGGCCGATGGAGTCGTGGGTGTAGACGTGGATCGCGTGCGCGCCCATCAGCGCGCTCATGCGCACCGCGTTGCGGGCGTAGTCGGAGAACACCAGGAAGGTCGCGTCGAACGGGATGAACCCGCCATGCAGGTTCAGGCCGTTGCTGATCGCG
>CBIHLN010000092.1:0-10216 GCA_966210725.1 uncultured Lysobacter sp.
CTTCAGCAGGGCCCGGGCGATCGCGATCCGTTGCCGCTGACCGCCGGACAGGCGGACGCCGCGCTCGCCCAGGAAAGAGCGATAACCCTGCGGCAGCTTCTCGATGAAGCCATGCGCGGCCGCCATCTGCGCGGCCGCGATGACTTCGGCCGGTACGGGCTCGGGCTCCGATGGGGCCACCACCGGCGCGTTGTCCTGCGCGACTTCGGCGGGTCGCCCATCGGCGGACACGTGTCCGGGCGGGGTCGCCGGGGCGGTGCCCTCGACGGCCTGGTCGGTCTCTTCGGGGGCGCGGGACGGGGGCGCCTGGCGGTTGGCATCCGGGAACGCCGCGGCCAGTTCCTCGATGTTGTACTTGCGCTCGGAAGCGGGCGTTTCAGGCTTCTTGCGGCGGAAAAAACTGACCATCGAGCGGGGTTGTCTGCGGATGCGCGAGAATGCGCACATGCTAGCACCCGGCCCCCTTCAACCCTGATGAACAAAGCCTCTCGCAATGGACGGGCAGGCCCCCGCCCGGGCGGCCATCGGCCCCCGGGGGCGGTACGCATCATCGGCGGCCGTTGGCGCGGTACGCGGCTGGAGGTGCCGGATGTCGACGGCCTGAGGCCCACAAGCGACCGCGTGCGCGAAACCCTCTTCAACTGGCTCCAGCCCGTGGTGTCCGGCGCGAAGGTCGTCGACCTGTTCGCGGGCAGTGGTGCCCTGGGCCTGGAGGCGCTGTCGCGCGGCGCGGCCTCGGCGGTGCTGGTCGAGCGAGACCGCGCGCTGGCCGACGCGCTGGACACCACCCTGGCGCGGCTGCCGGGCGGCGAGGCCGGCGATGCGGTCAATGCCGATGCCCTGGCCTGGCTGCGTGGGCAGGCCGCCGCGCAGTGGGACATCGCCTTCGTGGACCCGCCGTTCGCGGGCAACCTGTGGCAGGCCGCGCTGGAGGCCCTCTCACCGCGCATGAAGCGCGACGCCTGGCTGTACGTGGAATCCCCGGCCGACGCCGCGCCGGTCCTGCCGGACGGCTGGTGCCTGCACCGCGAAGGGCGCACCCGCGAGGTGCGGCATGCGCTGTACCGGCGGGTCGCGCAGCCCGCTGATACACTCCCGGCCGACGTCGACGGGGCCGTCCCGGCCGGCGGTTGACCGACTCCCGCCCGCAACGGGCCGCACGTCCCACACCGGTACAAGCCTTCCGAATGACCGTGGCCCGCACCCGCATCGCCGTCTATCCGGGCACCTTCGACCCGATCACCAACGGCCATATCGACCTGGTCGACCGCGCCGCGCCGCTGTTCGAGCGGCTGATCATCGGGGTGGCCGAAAGCCCCAGCAAAGGACCGGCACTGCCGTTGGACCTGCGCGTGAAGCTGGCGCGCGACGCCGTCGCACACCACCCGCACATCGAAGTGCGCGGCTTCGACTGCCTGCTGGCGCATTTCGTCGACCAGATGGGCGCCGGCGTCCTGCTGCGCGGCCTGCGCGCCGTGTCGGACTTCGAGTACGAGTTCCAGCTGGCCAGCATGAACCGCCACCTGATCCCGGAGGTGGAGACGCTGTTCCTCACCCCGGCCGAGCAGTACGGCTTCATTTCCTCTTCGCTGGTGCGCGAAATCGCGCGCCTGGGCGGCGACGTGTCCGGCTTCGTGCCTCCGGCCGTGGCCAGCGCGCTGCAGGCCGAATGGCAGCGCACCCGCGGATGAACGTCCATCCTTGCACCACGAACCACCACGTTCCACAAACCAAACGGGGATCCCGATGAACACCACCACCCGCATGCTGCTGGTCGCCTGCCTGTCGCTGCCGATGCTGGCCGCCTGCAACCAGGACGCCGATGAAACCGCCGTGGTCGAGCAGGCGCCGCTCACCGTGCCGGCCGACAACAACGACGACGCCTGGGGCACGTACCTGACCGAGGTCGTCCGCCGCAACATGGACGACGTCGTGTCCAGCCCGTACCTGTACTACCTGCCGGCCGAAGACGCCGCCGACTTCCAGGGCTTCTACGACCGCCAGCTGGAGAAGGCGCAGGGCGACATCGCCCGCGGCGTGACCGAGGGCAACATGCTGGCCTACGGCTCGCCGGCCTCGGCGAAGATGGCCGACATGATCGTGTCCGCCTTCGAAGGCGCAGACCCGGGTTCGATGAAGGGCGTCAAGGTGCTCTTCATCGGCAACGCCGCCGACAGCGCACGCGTCGAAGCCGCCGTGGCCCCGACCGGCGTCAACTACAAGTTCGTCGAAGCCAAGTGACGCCCTGGCGCGTGGTCGCCCGGCGGCCACGCCCTTGAGGGGTCGTCATGCCGGCGAAAGCCGGATAAACGGGCACCAGGAACATGGCCGCACACGCGGCCTTGTTCTTTTCAGGCCTTTGAGCCGGCGGGTTCCGGGCCAACCAGCCAGAGCCCGCGCGCCGCAGCGCGGCGGCATCCTGCACCGTTCCACGCGCCCTGCTTGATCGCCGGGCGCGCCCCTCCTACCGTGTCCCCATGTCGCTGAAGATCAACGAGCTGTGCGTCAACTGCGACGTCTGCGAGCCGGCCTGTCCCAACCAGGCCATCTCGCAGGGCGAGGTGATCTATGTGATCGACCCGGCGCGGTGCACCGAGTGCGTCGGCCATTACGACGAACCGCAGTGTGTCGTGGTCTGCCCGGTCGAGTGCATCGACCCCGACCCGGACCACCCCGAAGACGAGGGGCAGCTGCTGGCCAAGCTGGCCCGTCTGCAGGCGACGTCCTGATCGTCACCCTGAACTGTCGGCCCGTCGGCGGGCCCTTGCACGGAGACTTGCTGCATGCGTGATGCATTGCGAACCCTCGCGCTGGCCACCGTGCTGTTCACCGGTGCCCCGGCGCTGCACGCGCACGAGCCACCGGCAAACGCAGAGGCGCGCCAGGCACCGGTCGCCGACACGCCGCCCGGCACCGCCATCGCCAGCGCCCATGCGCTGGCGACGCGGGCGGGGTTCGACGCGATCGACGCCGGCGGCAACGCCTTCGATGCGGCCGTGGCGGTGTCGGCCGCACTGGCGGTGGTGGAGCCGATCAGCTCGGGCCTGGGTGGCGGCGGTTTCTTCCTGCTGCATGACGCGGACACCGGTCGCGATGTCTTCATCGATGCGCGCGAGACGGCGCCGGCGTCCAGCGCGGCCGAGGGCGTGTACCTCGACGAGGCGGGCAACCTCGACCGCGACCGTGCCACCAACGGGCCATGGGCCGCGGGTATTCCGGGCCTCCCGGCCGCGCTGGTGCACGTCGCAAAGGAGTACGGCCGCCTGCCCCTGCAGCGCAGCTTGGCCCCGGCCATCGCGCTGGCGCGCGACGGCTTTCCCGTGTACGAGCGGCTCGAGCGCGGATACAAGGCACGCGCCAAGGTCATGGAGCGCTACGCCGGCACCCGCGCGGTGTACCTGGCCGACGGCGACGCACCCGAGGTCGGCGAGACCCTGAAGCAACCCGAGCTGGCGCGCACGCTGGAGTCGATCGCCCGGGATGGCTTCGATGGCTTCTACCGCGGCGAGATTGCGCAGCGCCTGCTCGCCGGCGTCGAGGCCGAAGGCGGGCAATGGACGGCCGAGGAACTGGCCGGTTACCGCGTGCGTGAGCGCGAGCCGCTGCGGTTCGACTACAACGGCTGGCAGGTCGTCACCGCGCCGCCGCCGTCGTCCGGTGGCGTGGCGTTGGCGCAGATGCTGCAGATCCTGTCGGCTTGGGACCTGGAGGCGCTGCCGGACGCGCAGCGCATCCACCTCACGGTCGAGGCCATGCGCCGCGCCTACCGCGACCGCACCTTCTACCTGGGCGACCCGGATTTCGTCGACATGCCGCTGGCGCTGCTGACCGACCCCGATTACGCCGCCGGCCTGCGCGCGACCATCCACCCGGACAAGGCCACGCCGAGCGACCTGCTGTCGGGCCAGCCCACGCCGCTGGAGGACGAGGAGACCACGCACTTCTCCATCATCGATGCCGACGGCAACCGCGTCGCGGTCACGCAGACGGTCAACCTGCTGTTCGGCTCGGGCCTGGTGCCGCCGGGCACGGGCGTGCTGCTCAACAACGAGATGGACGATTTCGCGCTCAAGCCGGGCACGCCCAATGCGTTCGGGGTCATGGGCTTCGACGCCAATGCGGTGGAGCCCGGCAAGCGCATGCTCAGTTCGATGACGCCGAGCTTCATGGTGTCGGACGACCGGGTTGCCGTGCTCGGCACGCCGGGCGGCAGCCGCATCATCACCATGGTGCTGCTGGGCATGCTCGGCTACGCCGACGGCCTGGACGCGGCAGACGTGGCGGCACTGCCGCGCTACCACCACCAGTGGATGCCCGATGAGATTTCCGTCGAAACCGGCGCGCTGTCGCGGGACGTGGCCGCGGCGCTCGAGGCGATGGGTCACACCGTCAAGCGTCCACCGGACGAGGTCAGGGGCGGTGCATCCAGCCACACCTGGGGCAACCTGCAGACCGTGTCGTGGGACCGCGTCGAAAACACGCTGGAGGCCGCCAGCGACCCGCGCAACCCGGTGGGTCAGGCGACGGTGCGGCGCGCGGAGTAGAGTCGGTACCGGTCCGTTGCGACGCGTTCGCTGCGTATCGACGATGCGCTAATGCCGTCCGCAGTACCGTATCGCCCCCAGCCAACCGATCGACCCGATCGATACCTCAGGAGCCGGCCATGAAACTCTGGTCGTTGATGGGCAATTCGCAGAAGCTCGATGGCGGCGCCATGTTCGGTAATGCGCCGCGCGCGCTGTGGGGGCGCTGGGCCGCGCCGGACGACGAGAACCGCATCGACCTGGCCTGCCGCGCGCTGCTGGCCACACCGCTCAATGGCAAGACGGTGCTGTTCGAGGCCGGCATCGGCGCGTTCTTCGACCCGAAGCTGCGCGAGCGCTACGGCGTGGTGGAGGACCGGCACGTGCTGTTGGACTCGCTGGCCGCGGCCGGTTTCAAGCCCGCGGACATCGACGTGGTGGTGCTCTCGCACCTGCACTTCGACCATGCCGGCGGCCTGCTGCAGCCGTACGAGGAAGGGAAGCCGCCCACGCTCGCGTTTCCCGAAGCGACGTACGTCGTCGGCCGCGAGCACTGGGAGCGCGCCACGCAGCCGCACCCGCGCGACCGTGCCAGCTTCATTCCGGAGTTGCCTGCACTGCTGGAGGCCACCGGCCGGCTCGAGCTGGTCGACGGCCCGTATTCAAAGGCGCTGGGCGAGGCGGTGCGTTTCCACTTCAGCCACGGCCATACCCCGGGGCTGATGCTGGCGGAGATCGTCGGCCCCGAGCGCGTCGATGGGCAGCCGCACGGCGGCGTCGTGTTCTGCGCCGACCTGATCCCGGGCCGCCCGTGGGTGCACGTGCCGATCACCATGGGCTACGACCGCAACGCTGAGTTGCTGATCGACGAGAAGCAGGCGTTCCTCGCCGACATGCAGGCGCGCAACGTCCATCTGTTCTTCACCCACGACCCCGGGTGCGCGCTGGCCCAGATCACGCGTGACGAACGCGGCCGCTACGGCACGACGCACGAAGTGGCCGAACTGCACGCGCGGGCGCTGGCTGCATGAGGTTACGGCGCGCCTGGCGCGCGGTTGCAGTGGCGGTGGCATGCGGCGTGGCCGCATGCATGGGCGTGGCCGGCGCCGTGCCGACGCCGCCGTCGGCGCCGACGTTGCCCGCCGATGCCATCCCCAGTGCCGGCGCGGTGCTGGTGGACCCCGACTTCGGCGTGTCCACGCGCGAGTTCGGCCTGGACCGGCAGGTGCAGATGTACCAGTGGCGTCGCAGCGGCGATCAGTTCGACCGCGTATGGAGCGCGGGCCGTATCGAGTCGGCCGACTTCGGTGCCGACTACCAGAACCCGCCGCTGCCCATCGACAGCCAGCGCTGGTGGGCGCGCGATGCGACCCTCGGCGGGCATCCCCTCGACGAAACGGTGTTGCAGGCGCTGGGGGAATGGCGTCCGTTCCGGCCGGCCTTCAGCGAGTTGCCGCTGAACATGGCGGCGACCTTCCAGCCCGAAGGCGATGGCCTGGGCAGTGCGGAGAACCCACTGGCGCCCGCCGTCGGCGACCTGCGCATCACCTGGCGTGAGCTGCACCTGCCGCCGCTGGCAGGCCGGTTGGAGCTGCGCGACGGCCGCTGGCAGCTGTCGCCACGCACGGCCGCGGCGGCGCTCAATGCCGCGCCGCTGCCCCCGGTGGTGGACGAGCGGCGACCCGTGCTGGACACCGCGGCGGCCGTGGTCGCCACGCCACCGGGCACCGGCCGCCACGGGTGGTGGGTGCTCGGCATTGCAGCGTTGCTCGTGGCGGTGGGCGTGGGCGTGGCGATCCGGCGCCGGCGCTGACGGCCTGCGCCGCCAGCGGTCGCGATGACCGCCGGGCGCCGCGTCGGCGCCGGCCTCAGCCGTGCCTGGTTCCGAAGATCTTGTCGCCCGCGTCGCCCAGCCCGGGCAGGATGTACCCCACCTCGTTGAGCCGCTCGTCGATGGATGCGGTGTAAACCTCCACGTCCGGGTGCCGCGCTTCCAGTGCACGCAGCCCCTCGGGCGCGGCCACCAGGAACAGCCCCTTGATGCGCGTGCAGCCCGCGGCCTTCAGCAGGTCCACAGTCGCCACCAGGCTGCCGCCGGTGGCCAGCATCGGGTCCAGGATGATCGCCGTGCGCTCGTCCATCCGCCCGGTGAGCTTCTCGTAGTAGCCCACCGGCTGCAGCGTGGCCTCGTCGCGCTGCAGGCCCACCACGCCCACCTTCGCCGCCGGGATCAGCTCGAGCACGCCCGGCAGCATGCCCAGCCCTGCGCGCAGGATCGGCACCAGCGTGACCTTCGCGCCCTTGATGCGGCGCGTCTCCACCGGCCCGGCCCAGCCCTCCACCGTCACCGGCTCGGTCTCCATGTCGGCCGTGGCCTCGTAGGTCAGCAGCATCGCCACCTCCGATGCCAGCTCGCGGAAACTCTTGGTGCTGTTGTCGGCACGACGCATCAGGCCGAGCTTGTGCTGGACCAGCGGGTGTAGGACTTCTCTGACTTTCATGTAGGGATTCCGGAGCAGGGCGGGTAGGACGTGGCGCGAAAACCAGCGCCCCATTGTGTCGCAAGGTCCTGGCGGCTTTCACGCCCGGTTGACCGGTTCTACAGGTCTCCGTAGCGTGCGCGCCCTTGCAGACCCGTCACCAAGGAAAGGTGAGTCGATGAACCGCGCAAGGATGTCGCGCGCCCTCCTGTTCGTACCCGTGTCAGTCGCGACGATCCTCGCGGGCTGCGCCGCGCGTTCGGCGCCGGACTTCAATGGGGCATGGCAACCGGTCAACCGGTATGCCGCACAGACGCAGGCCATACCGCTGCGCAGCCAGTACCGGTTCCAGCCCTCGCCCATGGACGGGACCCTGCGGCACATGCTGTCGCGCTGGGCACGCGATGCCGGCGTGGGCCTGTCGTACCGGCACCACTCCGACTTCACTCTCCACCGCCCGGTGGAAGCGCTGTCGACCACCGACCTGGGCGATGCGGCGGAGCAGCTGAGCCGGATCTACGCAGGGCAGCGCATCGTCGTGGCGGCAGAAGAGGGCGGCCTCGTGGTCCGTTCCGCTCCGCCTCCCGATGCATCCGTCGCTGACGCCGATGGAAGGGCATCCGGCGAGGTGTTGCCCTGACATTGAAACCCTCGTCGCCCCGGAGGGGCGCCGACCTTCCAGCCCTTTTCCACCAGGAACGGCCCGCACGGGCGGGCAGCAACGGATTGCATGCATGTTCGGTAAGCAGACCACCACCCCCGCCGTCGATGCCTGCATCGCACGGGCGGCGAGCTACGAAGTCTCCATCGCCGACCTCGCCCGCAGGAGCGAGCGTCGGGCTTGGATGGTCGCGTTTGCCGCGGTCACGATGGCCGTGCTGCTGGCCGCCGGCTGCTTCGCGCTGTTTCCTCTGAAGGAGGAGGTGCCATTCCTCGTGATGGCCGACGCGCACACCGGCAACGCCGCCGTGGCCCGCGTGGACAGCGAGTTCGGACAGCGTTGGATCACGGCGAGCGAGGCGGTCAACCGCAGCCACGTTGCGCGCTTCGTCACGATGCGCGATGTTCGAACAGACGAAGTCGCTTTTTGGCCGATGGCTGTACTACGGCATCGGCACCATGTTCTCCCTCGGGGTGCTCAGCTTCATGGTCGCGGTCGCCATGAAGATGGTGCTGGCCGTGGCCACCGCGTTTGCCGCGCAGTACCTGGCTGCATTGAGTTTGGACGCGGGTGGGAGTACCGCCGGTGTCAGCAGCATGGCGATGCAGCAAGGCGGGCTGGGTCTGATCCTCACGGTGCTGCTGGTGATGACGCCGCCCATGGCCGCCGCGTTCTTCGGCGGCACGATGGGTCACTTCAGCGGCTATTCGCAGTTCGGTGGCGGCGCCGCTGGTGCCAACGCCCAGAGTTTCAACGCGGCGGGTCGCCCGACCGGGCAGGTGCCACAGGTAGCGGGCGTGCAGCCCGTCGCGAGGGGGCCGGCCGAGGGCCAAGGGCCCGACATGCCGGTCCCGCAGTTGCACGCGGCCGGCCGACTGCCGCAGCAGGCACCGGTGGAGGACGTGGTCAAGACGGCAGGAGGGTTCAGTGGCCCGCGGTGAAGAACCCGCGCGCGCAGCGCGGCACGCGGTGGTCAGGGGCATCGGTCTGGTATGGCTGCTGGCACCCGCGCTCGCAGGCATAGCGCAGGAAAGAGTGCAGGCCGCATCGAGCCAGGGCGCCTACATGCCGGTGGGCCGCATGAACGATCCATTCGTCTTCTGTAGCGAGGGCATGCCCATGCACGGCTGGGTGGCGGTCAGTCCGGTGGCCGGCACCTGGACGCCGATCAGCCAATACGTGAACTATCAATGGATCCCGACCTACACCGCCATCTGCCCGCGCGCGATGGGGCAGGGCCTGTGGCAGGGGCCCGGCACGGGGTCGACGGTGCCGTTCGTCCACTGATGCCGTAGAAAGCGCCGCGTGCCTCCGCGGCGCTGGCGCACGGCCCGGCGGGTGTGGGTAGAATCGCCGCCTGACCCCCAGACCCGGGTGGCCCGCGGAAACGCCGGCCGAGCGTGCGACATGAGCACTACCACCGCCCCCTGCTGATCCGCCCGAGGCTGCTTGGACACAGGCGCCCTCGCGGCGCTTTTTTGTTGCGCGCCGCTTCCGTGCGCTGCATGCCCCCTGATATCGCGGCACGCGCCGCCCCAACGCTCCGAATGCCCACATGATCACGATCACGCTCCCCGACGGCAGCCGCCGCGAATTTGAACAGCCCGTGTCCGTCATGGACGTGGCCCAGTCCATCGGCGCCGGACTGGCCAAGGCCACCGTGGCCGGCGAAGTGGATGGCCGCCTGGTGGACGCCAGCGACGTCATCGACCACGACGCCTCGCTGCGGATCATCACCCCCAAGGACGCCGAAGGCGTGGAGATCATCCGCCACTCGTGCGCGCACCTGGTCGGGCATGCGGTGAAGCAGCTCTACCCGGAGGCCAAGATGGTCATCGGCCCGGTGATCGAGGACGGCTTCTACTACGACATCTGGAACGCGCGGCCCTTCACGCCCGAGGACATGGCGGCGATCGAGCAGCGCATGGCCGAGCTGATCGACACCGAGTACGACGTCATCAAGAAGGTGACGCCGCGCGACGAGGTCATCGCCACGTTCAAGGCGCGCGGCGAGGACTACAAGCTGCGGCTGGTCGAGGACATGCCCGACGAGCAGGCGATGGGCCTGTACCACCACCAGGAATACGTCGACATGTGCCGCGGGCCGCACGTGCCCAACACGCGCTTCCTCAAGGCCTTCAAGCTGACGCGTATCTCCGGCGCCTACTGGCGCGGCGACTCCAAGAACGAGCAGCTGCAGCGCATCTACGGCACGGCCTGGGCGGACCCCAAGCAGCTCAAGGCGTACATCCAGCGGATGGAGGAGGCCGAGAAGCGCGACCACCGCAAGATCGCCAAGCAGCAGGAGCTGTTCCACCTTCAGGAAGAAGCACCCGGCCTGATTTTCTGGCACCCCAAGGGCTGGGCTATCTGGCAGGCGGTCGAGCAGCACATGCGCCGCGTCTACCGCGAGTCGGGCTACCGCGAGGTGCGCTGCCCGCAGATCCTGGACGTGTCGCTGTGGAAGCAGTCCGGCCACTGGGACAACTACCAGGACAACATGTTCTTCACCGAGTCGGAGAAGCGCACCTACGCGCTCAAGCCGATGAACT
>CBIHLN010000093.1:0-10216 GCA_966210725.1 uncultured Lysobacter sp.
GGCGGGAAGGCCCCTTCACCCGGGGATGCGACACGGTCTGCGCCATTGCCGCCGCAGCCGCTGAGTGCAAGGACAGCGCCGAAGGTCATCAGCAGCGTCCGGGAATTATTGCGAACGGACATTCTCACGTCTCCAAATCGAGGGGTGGGTCGAGCGCACACGAAACGAGGCCAACCGGCCTTCGCATGGCGGAGGTCGGGTCGCCTCATTCCCTGAGTGACGATTCGGGGAGTTGTTATAGGTTTGTTTAGTGACAGTTCCTTTGCGCTTTTGCGACGGTGCGAATTTCCACTGGTTGCGTTAGCGCGCCACGCCCAATGCCGCGCTCCTGCAACACCGCTGACACATGCCACGCGTAGCGTCGCGTGCGTGCACAGCGAAGCCATTCCATTGCAGGACGTCGAGGTCGACGATGCGCTGGCCGCGTGGATCGTCGACCAGGTGCGCGCGGGACAGCCGCCCGAAGCGGTGCTTGCGCCACTGGTGGAGCAAGGCTGGGACGAGGGCGCGGCGATCGATGCGGTCGAAAGCGTGACGCGTCGATTTCTCGAACAGCACGCCATCGACCAGGGGTTACCCGTTCCCGTGCGGGTGCCGGCGCCGATCGTCGCCAACGGCCGGGCGACGGTGGGCGCGGGCGACCGCCAGGTGCAGGTGCTGGCCAACCTCCTGCACCCGCGCGTGATCGTGTTCGGCAACGTGCTGTCGCACGACGAGTGCGATGCGCTCGTTGCCTCGGCCCGCAGTCGGCTGTCGCGTTCGTCGACGTTCAACCTCGACAGCGGGGTGGACGAGGTGCACGAGGGGCGCACCAGCCAGGGCATGTTCTTCGCGCGCGGCGCCGACGCGCTGTGCCGGCGGATCGAGGCGCGCATCGCCACGCTGCTGGACTGGCCGCTCGACCACGGCGAGGGCTTGCAGGTGCTCCGCTACGGCCCCGGTGCGGAGTACCGGCCGCACTACGACTACTTCGACCCGCAGCGGCCCGGCACGGCCACGCTGCTGGCGCGCGGTGGCCAGCGCGTCGCGTCCTTGGTGATCTATCTCAACACGCCCGAATGCGGCGGCGCGACGACCTTTCCTGACGCACGCTTCGAAGTCGCGCCGGTCAAGGGCAACGCGGTGTTCTTCAGCTACGACCGACCGCACCCCATGACCGGCACGTTGCATGGCGGCGCGCCGGTGATCGAAGGCGAGAAGTGGGTGGCGACGAAGTGGCTGCGCGAGCGGCAGTACGTCTAGTTGCGCACCTGCGCCGAGGTGGCGGCCCTGCAGGAGCGGCTTCAGCCGCGATGGCCAGTCAAGGCCCAGTGTAGGAGCGACGTCAGTCGCGACCAAATTCTGTTGGCGGGTGGGGTCGCGACTAACGTCGCTCCTACAAACCTCGCTCCTATAAATGTCCGACCACTTCATCGCGGCTGAAGCCGCGCCTACAACGCACCGGACTCGCCCGGCGTCTTGTCCGGGTACTTGCACAGGTCACGGATCACGCAGTTCGGGCAATCGGGCTTGCGCGCCTTGCACACGTAGCGGCCGTGCAGGATCAGCCAATGGTGCGCGTCCTGCAGGTAGTCTGCCGGCACGGCGCGCATCAGGCCGTCCTCGACCGCACGCACGTCCTTCCCCGGCGCCAGCCCGGTGCGGTTGGCGACCCGGAAGATGTGCGTGTCCACGGCCATGGTCGGCTCGCCGAAGGCGGTGTTGAGCACGACGTTCGCGGTCTTGCGGCCGACACCGGGCAGCGCCTCCAGCGCCTCGCGCTGGCGCGGCACGTCGCCGCCGTGGTCACGCAGCAGCTGCTCGGCCATGGCCACGACGTTGGCGGCCTTGGTGTTGTACAGGCCAATGGTCGAGATGTAGGGCTTCAGCCCCTCGACGCCGAGTGCCGCGATCGCCCCGGGCGTGTTCGCCACCGGAAACAGCCGCCGCGTCGCCTTGTTGACCCCGACGTCCGTGGCCTGTGCTGAAAGGGTCACGGCGACGAGCAGTTCGTACGGCGTCGCGAACTCCAGTTCCGTCGTCGGCTTGGGGTTATATGCCTTGAGTCGGGCGAACAGTTCTTCGCGTTGCGCAGCTGTGAGGCGCGAGCGGCGCGAAGTGCGCTTTCGGGGCTTGGTCGAGGTGGGCATCTGGGGGAGCGTTTTCCTGCCACGGATTACACGGATGAAAGGCGGATCAGCAGGGTGACGAGGCTGGATCCCCGGACGTCTCGACAATCGGATTGGCAGGTGCGGGTTCCCCACGCACGATTCCTGCTTCCATCGGTGTCACGCCGTGTGATCTGTGGAGAAATGTGTCTGGTCATCTACGGCTTTCGCGCAGCGGCACGCGCCTTCGCGCGCGCCAGGGCTGCAGCGGCGGCGGGAGGCAGGGCCGGTTTGGTGGGGGCGGGACCGGCCGGTGTACCGGTCGCGGCCGCAGGGGCGGCGCGGCGCGCGGCGCGCTCCTGCGCCCGACGCTGCAGCCGGGCCTCTCGCGCCCGGTACCGCTCGCGCGCCGCCAACGCGGCCAGGCGCTCGGTGCGCGCGGCCGTGACCGCGTTGGTGCAGTCGACGCTGCAGCCGGTGCAGGGCGCGGCACGCTCCAGCAGGCCGGCCTCGATGGCCGCGTCCACATCATCGATCCGCAGCGCCGACACGATCGCGTGTTGCGTGGCGCCGGCATGCCGACACCCACACCCGCTGCACGGCCGTGTGTCCTCGGAAGCCATGCAGGGGGCCGGTCAGCGGCCCTTGAACGCCGGCTTGCGACGCTCAAGGAACGCGCCGGTTCCCTCGCGCATGTCGTCGGTGGAGAACATCAGGCCGAACTGCGCGGTCTCGTAGGCCAGTCCTTCCTCGATGGACGACTCGCCGCCGAAATTCACGCAGTCCAGCACGCCGCGCATCGCCAGCGGCGCCGACGCTGCCAGTTGTTCGGCCAGCTTCATCGTTTCGGCTTCGAGGTCGGTCGCGGGGACAACGCGGTTGACGATGCCGAGCTCGCGGGCGCGGCTCGCGTCGATCGGCGCCCCCACCAGACACAGCTCCAGGGTCGCGGCGCGGCCGGCCAGCCGAAGCAGGCGCTGCGTGCCGCCGAAACCGGGGATCAGGCCGAGGTTGATCTCGGGCTGACCGACCTTGGCGGTATCGGCCGCCACGCGCAGGTGGCAGCACATGGCCAGCTCCAGTCCGCCGCCCAGCGCAAACCCGTTGATCATCGCGACCACCGGCTTGGACAGGGTTTCCACCGCGCGCATCATCCGCTGCCCGCGCAGCGAGAAATCGCGGCCCTGGACCGGGGTCAACGTGTTCATCTCGGCGATGTCGGCGCCGGCAACGAACGCCTTGGGCCCGGCGCCCGTCAGCACGATCGCGCGGACGGCGTCATCGCGGTCGGCGGCCTGGAACGCCTCGGCCAGCGCGTCGAGCGTGGCCAGGTTGAGAGCGTTCAGCTTGTCGGGGCGGTCGACGGTGATGCGGCGCACGGCGCCGATGTCTTCGATCAACAGGGGGGATGCGGACATGGATGACCCGTTCAGAGAGGAAAAGAGGGCGCGGCCGGGCGCTTGGAACTCCCGCGGGAGCACGGGGTCAGACGGTCGGCGTCAGTGGCAGTTAAGCCGTGCCGCCGTTATCCTAGCCCGTCAAGTCGGGGTCTTGTGACCCGGTTTGCGCACTCATCTCCGGGCACGATGCCCCGGACAAGCGGGGCGGCCCAGGCCGTCCCGAGCCATTATCGGAGGTTTTACCGAATGAAGTTGCGTTTGATCGCGGCCGCCGTCGCCGCAGTTGCCATGGCCGCCGGCAGCGCCGCCGCACAGGACATTTCCTCGGAGAAGGGCAAGCTGAGCTACGCATTGGGCTACGACTTGGGTCGCAACGCCATCGAGAGCGGCGAGCAGCTCGACGTCAACAGCATCGTCAAGGGCCTGCAGGACGGGTTTGCGAAGAAGGAGCCCGGCGTGCCGGTGGACCAGCTGCGCACCGCGGTGCAGAACATGCAGCAGCGCCAGCAGGCCAAGGCCAAGGCCGAGTGGGACCAGGCGGCTGCCACCAACAAGACCAAGAGTGACGGGTTCCTGGCGCAGAACAAGGCGAAGTCGGGCGTGCAGTCGCTGCCCAGCGGCGTCCAGTACCGCGTGATGGAAGCCGGCAACGGCGCCAAGCCGACCCAGGCCAGCACGGTCGAGCTGCAGATCGCCGGCCCCTACGCCTGGGGTGAGCGTCCTCAGCCGGCGCGTCCGGCACAGAACGTCCCGGGCATGAAGATCAGCGAGATCGAAATGCCGGCGATGCGCGAGGTGCTGCTGCAGATGCCGGCCGGCGCCAAGTGGGAGGTCACCCTGCCGCCGGAGCGTGCGTACGGTGCCAACCCGAACACGCCGTTCCCGCCGAACGTGGCCGTCCAGTTCGAGATCAAGCTCGTCAGCGTCAAGTGACGCCGTGGCGCGGCTGCGCACAGCGCAGCCGCCGTTGCCACGATGCCATCCCCGCGAAGGCGGGGATCCAGTGGCCCAAGCGTTGCCAGGTATCCTGAAAGACCATTGCGCCGGCCCACGCCGGCGCAATTCATTTCTGCCGCCAGCGAATCCAGCGCCCGCATTTGCCAGCACCTCTGCTTCCCGAGTCCGAATGAACAGCCCCACCTTCCGCGCCGTCCTCAGCCCGTGCATCGGCGTCTGCACCCTCGACGAGCAGGGCCTGTGCGAGGGCTGCCACCGCACCACGGGCGAGATCGCGCGCTGGTCGCAGATGGGCGACGACGAGCGCCTGCGCTGGATGGAGACGGTGCTGCCGGAGCGCGAAGCCAAGCGCGCGTGAGGTAGCCTTCCAGGATGCCCGAGCCGCACGCCGCGCCGCCCCCGCGCTCCCTGCACGACTACCCGTTGCTCGGTGACGCACTGCACCGGCTCGAGGCGCCGCCCACCGGCGGCGGGTGGAACCGGTCCGAACTGCACGACCTGATTCCCCACGATGCGGTGCTCGCGGAGGCTGCCGTGCTCGTCGGCCTGGTCCCCCGCGTGGGCGGGACGCGTGTGATCCTGACCCGGCGCACCGATGCGCTGCGGCACCATGCCGGCCAGGTCAGCTTTCCTGGCGGTCGGCTGGAAGCCGATGACGCCGACGCCGTCGCCGCGGCGGTGCGCGAAGCGGGCGAGGAAATCGGTCTGCCGCCGTCGCAGGTGGTGCCTCTGGGCTTTCTGGATCCGCTCGCGACGATCACCGGTTTCCGCGTGACGCCGGTGGTGGCAATCGTCGACGCCGGCTTCGAGCCGGTGCCGGATCCCAGCGAGGTCGCCGACGTGTTCGAGGTGCCGCTCTCGTTCCTCCTCGACCCGCGCAACCTCGCGTCGCATGTGCTGGACTACCGTGGACGTCCACGCGAGGTGCACGAATACCGCTACCCCGCGCAGCGCATCTGGGGCGCGACCGCCTCGATGCTGCTGAACCTGCGGACCCGACTGGAGGCAATCCGATGACACGACCCCTACAACCGGACTGGACCACGGTGGTCGATCCCGCCGATCTGCTCGCGGTGCTGGGCGAGGCCGACGTGGTGGTGGTCGACGCGCGCTTCTCGCCGGCCCTGCAGGCGGCACCGGATGTGGGGGAGGCGGCGTATCGGCAGTCGCACATCCCGGGCGCGCGTTACGCACACCTGGACCGCGACCTCTCCGGGCCGCCCGGCAGCGGCGAAGGGCGGCATCCGTGGCCGTCGGCGGAGGCCTTTGCCCGCGTGCTGTCGCGCTGGGGCGTGACGCCCGGGTCCCGGGTGGTCGCGTATGACGACGCCGGGGGGGCACTGGCTGCGGCCCGTGTCTGGTGCCTGCTGCGGATGGCCGGCCATCGGCGTGTTGCGGTGCTGGACGGCGGCTGGGCGGCATGGCGCGAACGCGGGTTCCCGGTGGACGCGGCGGTCCCGCCGGAAGGCGCCTCGACCTATCCCGTGCGCTTCGATGAGGCGGCCCTGCTCGACAGCGGCGCGGTTGGCCGGCACCTCGCCGGGGGCGGTGGCCTGGTCGACGCCCGCGCGCCGGAGCGCTTCCGTGGCGAGGTCGAGCCGATCGACCGCGTGGCCGGGCATGTCCCCGGCGCGATCAACCGGCCGTTCGTCGACAACCTGGAGGGCGGACGCTTCAAGTCGCCCGAACGTCTGGAGAGCGAGTTCAAGGCGATGCTCGGCGATCGCCCGGCGGGCGGGTGGGTCGCCATGTGCGGCTCGGGCGTCACGGCGTGCCACCACCTGCTGGCGATGGCCCATGCGGGCCTGCCCGGTGCACGACTGGCGACGGGTTCCTGGAGCGGCTGGATCGAAGACCCGGCACGCCCCGTCGCGAAAGGTGCGGTGTAGGAGCGGCTTCAGCCGCGACCAGTGACGGCACGCTCGCGAGCGAAGCCCCAGATGGTTCTCTAGGAGCGACGTAAGTCGCGACACGCCAGCGTCAACAGACGGCGCGGTCGCGACTCACGTCGCTCCTACAGGAGGCCTGTACCAGTAGGCCGACGTTACTTCCCCAGCCGCGCCACCAGCGCCCGCAGCGCCTGCTGGCAGTCCGGCCGGTACCAGGCCTCGATGAAGCGCTCCAGCTGGATGTGTTGCGGTTCCAGGGCCTCGATAAGGTCGGCGCGCGCCATCGCACGCGTGGCCAGCATCGCCTCGCGCGGCAGCGCGACCAGGTGATCGAGCCAGACGGTGGCACGCTGGACGACGCTGTCGATGTCGACCACTTCGTCCACCAGCCCGACGCGAAGCGCATGTTCGGCATCGACCATGTCGCCCGATACCAGCATGCGTTCCGCGCGGTAGGGGCCCACCACGCGGCGGAGCAGGCGCTGGACGCCTTCCGGTGCGGCCAGTCCGACCCGGGTTTCGTTGAGGCCGATGCGGTACGGGCCCGAGGCCATCACCCGGTAGTCGCAGCAGAGCGCAAGCACGCAGCCGCCGGCAGGCGCGTGCCCGGTGATGGCAGCCACCACGGGAACCGGGGCGCCGGCCAAAGCGCGAGCCGCGCCGAAGAAGGTCTCCCATGCCTGCATCAGCGCGGCGCGGTCGTCCCCCAGCGACAACAGGTGCGGGACGTCCAGTCCGGCGGAGAACACCTTGGCAGCGCTGCTCAGCACCAGTCCTTGCGCGCCACCGTCTACGGCACCCTGCACTGCATCGCGCAGCCTGCCGCACAGGTCCGGATCCAGCGCGTTGACCGGGGGCCGCGCCATGCGCAGCTCGACGATGCCACCCGCGTGCGGGACGGACTCGATGCAGGCGGTCACGGCGTCACGTCCCGCGCCCAGCGGTAGCGAACGGTGTAGGTCAGGCGGGTCTCGCCGCCGGCCGGCACCGGCACCTCGAACAGCGCGTGCCGTGCGTCCTGGCGCTCGCCTGGCACGCTGCTCTCGACGATGTCCCAATCGCTCCAGCGCGGCAGCGGTTCCACCACGCGGACGGTGGCATCGGTCGCCTTGGCGTTGCGCAGTGTCACCGCGAACGATTCGGTGATGGTGCGGCCGCTGCGGTCGACGTTGAAGGCGATGTTCTCGCGCTCGGCCGACAGGTCGAACGCCTCGCCCACCTCGACACGCACCTCGCCACCGGCGGCGATGTGGGCCAGGCGGGACTCGCCGAGGAAGTCGGCGCCCTCGAAGACCCGCACGCGCCCGGCGGGCAGCGCCTGGCCCAGGCCGGCCTCCTTGGTGTTGTCCAGCGACACCGCCACGGACACCGGCAGCGTGCCGGTGGCGCCACGGAAGCCGGGGTCGAGCATCGGTTGCGGGGGCTGCCAGTCCTGCGCATCGGCTTCCACCACGTAGGCGCGCTCACAGGTGACGTTGGTGCGCGATGGGAACAGCGGGATTCGCTCCGTCGCGCCCTGGCTGATGCGCACCGCACGTGGCAGCTCATAGGCGTGGTATTCGGCCGAACGCCGTTGGGTCGGCATGTTGCCGGCGGCATCGTCGAACACCACCGGTGCGGGTGCTGCCCGCGCGTACATCGCCTCCGGACGGTCCCGGCGCACGCGCGCGGGTTCGCCCGCCACGAGTGTCACCCGCGCGTCGGAGAACGTGACGCCCGACCGGTTGGCGACCAGTGCCGCGCCCTCCAGCGACAGCGCGCAGCCGTCACCGGGCGCGAGGGTCGCGGTGTATTCGGCCTGCCAGGCCATGCCGCCCATGGGGTAGTGGAGGGTGAACGCGGCGTCGCCGGCGGCCGCGGCATCCACCGTCCATTGCAGCGAGGGCTGGCCCGGGAACGCCTCGGCACCGTCGATCACGCTGAAACTGTCGTAATCGCGGATGACCTTGATGCGCCCGTCATTGAGCGCCAGCGCCAGGCTGGTGCCCGAAGAGGACACCAGCGTGCCGTTGTCGGTCTGCTTGGCGCCGCCGGAGGTGTGCTCGACGGCAACGCGCCGGCCCTGCGCCTGCGCAAGTACGTCCGCATCACCCGACAAACCGGCAACGAACCGCTGCGACTGGACGCTGACGCCGTCGCCCGACGGACGCAGGACCGCAGCTTCGACATCCATGGCCGGCGGCACGCTGACGGCGGAGATGGCATTCGGGCCACGCTTGAGCGTGTAGTGCAACGGACGTTCCACCAGCGCATAACCCGGCATGCCCGACGCGGGTGCGCCGGCGCCACTCAATGCGTCGTAGTCGCCGCTGTAGATGGTCAGCCGGGTTTCGGCCGTGGCACCGGTGGGCCGGTCCTGCGTATCGGACTGCGCCGGGGCCGGCTTGACGGCGGGCTGCACGACGGTCGCGCTGTCGTCCTGCCGGCCGTCGGGCGTGCACGCCGCCAGGGCGAGTGCCGCGGCAAGGAGGGTGAAAGGACGGTGCATCGCGGACTCCGTTCGTGGCCTCCCGGTATCATAGGCCGATGGACCTGACCCGTGTTTTGACGTTATCGATCGCACTCGCCTGCAGTGCGCTGCCTGCCGCAATGGCCGCTCCGCCGGCTCGCCAGGCGTCCGCCGACTGCAGTGTCCGTGTGGTGGACGGATGGGTGCGCCAACCGCCCGTGTCGATGCCCATGCTGGCCGGTTTCGGTCGCATCGAGAACCCGTGCCGCGAGGCGCGTGTGGTGGTGGGCGTGCGCAGTGATGCGTTCGCCGACGTGTCGCTGCACGAGACGCGCATCGTTGACGGCGTCAGCCGCATGCGTCCGGTGCCGCGGCTCACGGTACCGGCCGGCGGCAGCGTCGAGTTGCAGCCCGGCGGGCTGCACCTGATGCTGATGCAGCCTCGGGGCGCGCTGGCGGCCGGCGATTCGATCGAGGTCGTACTGGAGCTGGAGGGTGGCCAGACGCGTGCCGCCGGATTCGAACTGCGGGCATCGACGGGCCGCTGATCGGCCTGAAGGGTCGGAGCGGTCGTCGCGGCGATGCCGCCCACCCCCGGCAACACTCGGAACGCCGGTCGGTCGACCGGCTTTTTCCGTTTTCAGGCCTGGCTGGCCTCGCGGACGGCAGGGGGCAGGGGCGCCGCCTGCCCGGTCTGGCGGTCGATCCACACCATCACCACATGGCCGTCGCAGTACAGCGTGTCGGTGTCATCGGCATCGACGATGCGATGGCCGACGGTCAGGCTGGTGGTACCCAGCCGTTCGACGAACAGCGTGATGCGGACCTGCCTGGGCCATTCGATGGGTCGGCGGTAGTTGAGCTGCGCGGCCGCGACGACCGGCGCAACGTGGTCGTCCAGCCCCTGGCCGGGCACGCCCAGCATCCAGTGCAACCGCGCTTCTTCCAGATAGCTGAGGTACTTGGAATTGTTGACGTGGTTGAACGCGTCCAGGTCGCGCCAGCGGACCGGCATCGGCACCTCGATCAGCACATGCGGCGCGGCCGGGGCACGGGCCGCGTCCTGCCCTGCGGGTGCTGGCGGCGGCGCGGCGGCCGCCTTCTTGCGCGCGGGCGCCTTGCGCTTGCGGGCCGCGGCCTTGCGCGGCTTCGGCTTGGGGGCGGCGTCGGTCGGCGTGCTGTCGTCGCTCATGCGGCGGACTTCTTCTTCGTTGTCTTCTTGCGGGCGGGCGGCTTGCCGGCGTCGGCGGTCTTCGCCTTGACGGTCGGCAGCAGCGGCGCGAGGAACCGGCCGGTGTGCGAATGCGCCAGGCCGGCAATGTGCTCGGGCGAACCCGTCGCCAGGATCGTGCCACCGCGGTGGCCGCCCTCCGGCCCCAGGTCGACGATCCAGTCGGCGGTCTTGATCACGTCCAGGTTGTGCTCGATCACCAC
>CBIHLN010000094.1:0-9857 GCA_966210725.1 uncultured Lysobacter sp.
GGCCGGCCCTTGGTGCGCTCGACGTGCGGGTCCAGCCAGCGGTCGGCGTAGTCGTTGATCACGCATCCCGCCGAGCGCGTCAACCACACGCCGGCGCTGAACACCACCAGCGTCCACACCGGCGGCACGCCCTCGGCCGCCAGCCACAGGCCCCACCAGGTCGGCCACAGCAGCAGCAGCCAGCCGATCGGGCGGTCGCCGCGGACCAGCTGCCAGTACTGCGCCAGGCGGTCGCGCCAGAACGGCACGGACGCGGGGTGTTCGGGAGGAACGGTCATCGGGTTCTCATGGTTGCAGGGGCCGCGTGCGCCGGGCCTGCGATCACCGCATGCCGCGTGCCCGGCCCGCATCGGCAGCGCGCAAACGCGCATTTGCCGCTAGAATGCCAGCCCCGCGCGGACCGAGCCTCCAGGCCTGGCCCGCGCGGATCTCAGCCAGGCGCCCGTAGCTCAGCCGGATAGAGTAGTGGCTTCCGAAGCCATTGGTCGGGGGTTCGAATCCCTCCGGGCGCGCCATTCCCTGCACGTGTGCGGGGGTCGGTCCGTGAATCGGCTGGCGTTTCGTCGATGGCTTCACGCGCCGCGCCCGGCGCGCCAACAGGTGGATCGTGCGCAACTACGACCTCGAATTCCTCAAGAAATTCTCGATGGTGATCGGCTTCCTGGTGCTGGTCACCCTCGGCCTCATCATCGGTGCGTTCATCATCCACGGCCAACTGCCGCACGAGCCCGATCCGCGCGTCGCCGAGCGCACGCAGCGCCGCATCGCGCCGATCGGCGCGGTCTACGCCGGTGACACCGGTGCCGCCGCGCAGGCCGCCGCACAGGCCGCGGCCGCGGCCGCCGCTGCATCGCAGGTCGCCTACGGCGGCACGCTGGACGGCGAGGTGATCTACAACAACCTGTGCGCCGGCTGCCACACCTCCGGCGCGGGCGGTGCCCCGACGCTGGTCGCCGCGCAGTGGACGTCGCGCATCGCCCAGGGTTCGGACACGCTGCACCGCCATGCCATCGAGGGCTTCACCGGCGCGGCCGGCGTGATGCCGGCCAAGGGCGGCAACCCGGCGCTGACCGACGAGCAGGTCATCGCCACGGTCGACTGGATGGTCGACAACCTGCAGTAAGCGCGCCCCGCGCCGCTTTGAAGACGCCGCCTCCGGGCGGCGTTTTCGTGTCCGGAGTGCCCCTCGCGTGGCGGCGTCGACGCGGCTGCGTATGCTCGCCCCTTCCCGACGCCTGTATCCCATGCCCATGCGCCGATTGACGCCGCCGTGCCTCGCCCTTTCCATCGCCCTGCTGCTGGTACTGCCCGGGTGCCGCTCGATCCCGGGCGCTGCCACGCAACCGGTCGGGGTCGTGCAGGGCAGCGGCGATCGCAGTCCGGTCGCCGGCCAGGCGGTGTGGATCGAAGGCGTGGTCACGGCCGACTTCCGGCGCGATGCCGGGCTTGGCGGGGTGTTCGTGCAGGACGACGGCGACGGTGACCCCGCCACGTCGGACGCCCTGTTCGTCGTGGCGGCCCCCGGGGCGGCGCTTCCGGCCCTCGGCCAGCGGGCCCGGCTGCACGGCACGGTCGTCGAGCTGGAGACCGGCGATGGCGCATCGCTGACCGCACTGCAGCCGCTTCGGATCGAGCCGCTGGCCTCCGGCGCCGTCGCGCCCGTGCCCCTGACCGGCGCACCCTACGACTGGGAGGCCTTCGAAGGCATGGCGGTCCGGATCGAAGCGCCGCTGACGCTGGCCAGCGCCGACGAGGCCGCCCGCCGCGGCGAACTCCTCACGTCGTTCGACGGCCCGCTGTGGGCACCGGTCGAGCGCGCGGCGCCGGGCAGCGCCGAAGCCGTGGCGCTGGCCGATGCCAACCGGCAGCGTCGGCTGGTGCTGGACGACGGCCGCCTCGGCCAGGACCGGCCGCTGGACACCGGTCCGCTGCCGCCCGCCCTTGAACGGGCCCGCGCCGGCAGCACGCTGGACGAGGTCACCGGCGTCGTCGACCACCGGTTCGGCGACCACCGGGTGCAACTGACCGGCGCGCCGCGCCTGACCGAAGCGCCCCGCCCCGCGCCGCCGCAGGTCGCGGGCGATACGCGGCTGGCCGCGTTCAACGTCGAGAACCTGTTCAACGGCGACGGCCGCGGCGGCGGCTTCCCGACCGAGCGTGGCGCGCGCACGCCCGGGGATTTCGCCCGCCAGCTGGGCAAGCAGGTCGCCGCGATCCGCGCGCTGGACCCGCACGTGGCGGCGCTGATGGAACTGGAAAACGACGGCCATGGGCCGGGGTCGGCCGTGGCCGCGCTGGTGGATGCGCTCAACGCCGGTCTTGCTGGCACCCCGTGGCGCGCCGTGGATGCCGGCGCAGGGCCGGGCACCGATGCGATCCGGGTCGGGCTGGTCTACCGGCTCGACCGGGTGCGCCCGGTGGGCGCACCGGCCACGCTCACCGTTCCCCCGTTCGACACGCTCAGCCGGGCACCGCTGGCGCAGGCGTTCGTCTCGTTGGGGTCCGGCGGCCGACGCGGTGCGCCGTTCGTCGTGGCCACCAATCACTTCAAGTCCAAGGGCTGCGGAAATGCGTCCGGG
Organism: uncultured Lysobacter sp.; assembly: GCA_966210725.1. Lineage (GTDB taxonomy): Bacteria > Pseudomonadota > Gammaproteobacteria > Xanthomonadales > Xanthomonadaceae > Lysobacter_C. The sequence goes on from CBIHLN010000094.1 coordinate 2,580, forward strand.
CCGGACGCCGACCAGGGCGATGGCGCGGCGTGCTGGAACGCCACCCGCGTGGCGTCGGCGCAACGCCTGCACGCGTGGCTCGAGTCCGACCCGACCGGATCGGGAAGCGATCGCGTGGCGATCCTCGGCGATCTGAACGCGTACGGGCAGGAAGCGCCCATCGCCTGGCTGCGCGAGGCGGGTTGGAGAGACGCCTTCGAGGGGCATCCCGAGGCCTACAGCTACCGCTACGACGGCGAACGCGGCCGGCTCGACCACGCCCTGCTCAGCCCCGCGCTCGCCGCGCGCCTGCGCGGCGCAGCCCATTGGCACGCCAATGCCGACGAACCGCGGGCCGCCGGCTACCGCAACCCCGACAGCGCGGGCACGCCGTGGCGCAGCTCCGACCACGATCCGCTGCTGCTGGGCTTGGACCTGGCGCCCTGAGCCGGCCGGCGCGCGGCACGGTCCGTGACCGCCGACACGCTCCTCCCACACGGCCCCGTATGATGAACGGATGACCGAACCCGTCTTCCCGACCGAAGAATCCACGCCGCTGGTGCTCGACGGGCCTGCCGGTGCGATCGAAACCATCGTGGAGGCCGCCGAGGCCCACGCGCGCCCGCTGGTGGCGGTGCTCTGCCACCCGCTGCCCACCGAGGGCGGCACCATGCACAACAAGGTGGTGACCATCGCCGCGCGCGCGCTGCGCGAATCGGGCGCGGCCACGGTGCGCTTCAACTTCCGCGGCGTCGGCCAGTCCGAGGGCGCGTTCGACGACGGCAACGGCGAGGCCGACGACCTGCGCGCCGTGGTCGCGTGGGTGCGCCGCCAGCGTCCGGACGCCAGGCTCTGGCTGGCCGGCTTCAGCTTCGGTGCGTACGTGTCGCTGAAGGTGGCCGCCGAGCTCAAGCCCGACATGCTGATCTCGATCGCGCCACCGGCGGGCCGCGGCTGGGAGTTCGACGCCATCACGCCGCCGGACTGCCCGTGGCTGGTGATCCAGGGCGAGGCCGACGAAATCGTCGACCCGGCCGCCGTATACGCATGGCTCGACGGCCTCAAGGGCCTGAAGCACACGCCGGAACTGGTGCGCATGCCCGAAACCAGCCACTTCTTCCACCGCCGCCTGATGGACCTGCGCGGCGCGGTGAAGAACGGCGTGCGCCCGTACCTGCCCGCCGTGGCGACGATGCCCGATGACTGACGCCGCGCCGCGGCCCAGTGCCCGCTATGCCGCCGGCGTCGAGCGTGGCGACTGGACCGACGACCCGGCCCAGCACCCCGCGCTGGCCGAACTGGACCGGCTGCACGACGCGCTGCTCGACCCGCCGCGCCAGGGCCTGCTCGACCGCCTGCGTGGCGCGTCCAAGCCCGCGCCGAAGGGCCTGTACCTGTGGGGCGGCGTCGGCCGCGGCAAAACCTTCATGGTGGACCTGTTCTTCGACGGGCTGCCGTTCGAGGCCAAGCGGCGCACGCACTTCCACCGCTTCATGCGCGAGGTGCACGCGCAGCTGAAGTCGCATGCCGGCGAGTCCGACCCGCTCAAGGCGATTGCCCGGCACTGGGGCGGCGACCTGCACGTGCTGGTGCTGGACGAGTTCTTCGTCAACGACATCGGCGACGCCATGCTGCTGGGGCGGCTGATGGAGCGCCTGTTCGCCGAAGGCGTGGCGCTGGTCACCACCTCCAACATCGCCCCGGACGGGCTGTTCAAGGACGGCCTGCAGCGCGAGCGCTTCCTGCCGGCGATCGAGCAGCTCAAGCGCCATTGCGTCGTGCTGGAACTGGACAGCGACACCGACTACCGGCTGCGCGAGCTGACCCGGTCGCCGGTCTACCGCGCGCCGCTGGATGAAGGCAGCGAGCCGTGGCTGGCCCAGCGCTGGGCGTCCCTCACCGCCGGCAGCCCCGACGACCCCGGCGCGCAGGCCGGGCAGCTGGAGATCGACGGCCGCCTGATCCCGGCACGTGCGCTGGCCGAGGGCCACGCGTGGTTCGACTTCGAAGCGCTGTGCGACGGTCCGCGCGCGGCCAGCGACTACATCGAGATCGCCACCGAGCACCACACCGTGCTGGTCGGCGGCATCCCACTGTTCGACGGCAGCAACGACGACCCGGCGCGCCGCTTCGTGCACCTGGTCGACGAGCTGTACGACCGCCACGTCAACCTGGTCTGCACCGCCGCCGCCCCGCCGCCGGAGCTGTACACCGGCCGCAAGCTGGTGGGCGCGTTCGAGCGCACCGCCTCGCGCCTGATCGAGATGCAGTCGGCCGAGTACCTGGCGCTGGAACACCGCGGCTGACCGCACGGAAACCTTGCGCATGGACCTGGCGCTGTTCGACTTCGACGGAACGATCACGACGGGCGAGACGTTCCCTGCCTTTATCCGAAGCGCGGTGCCGCCGCACCGCTTGCGCTGGGGTGGCGCGGTGCTCGCGCCCCTGGTCGCCGGCTATCGCATGGGGATGGTGCCGGGTTCGGTGGTGCGCGCGGCGGTCGTGCGCATCGGTCTGGCCGGCGTGCCGTTCGCCCAGCTGCAGGCGCATGGCGCGGCATTCGCGCGCGACGTGCTGCCCGGTCAGCTGCGCGCAGACGCCATGCAGCGCATCGACTGGCATCGGCGCCGCGGCGATACCATCGTGGTCGTGTCGGGCGCACTGGACGTCTACCTTCGACCGTGGTGCCAGGCGCAGGGGCTGCCGGTGCTGTGCTCCGCGCTGCAGCACCGCGCCGGCCGGCTTACAGGCCGATTCGACGGCGCGCAATGCGTGCTGGACGAGAAGGTCCGCCGCGTGCGCGATGCCTTCGACCTGTCACGCTTCGAGCGGATCCATGCCTATGGCGACACAGCCGAAGACCGCCCGCTGCTGGGTATGGCGCATGAGCGCTGGTATCGAGGCGCACCTGTCGCCGACGCGAACCCCGGCGGTCCTCGATAGCAGCTGCGCCAATTCAAGGACACGCGCATGAAAACGTCCGGCCGTTGCCCCCACTGCCGCGCCCGCGTGCGCTTCTGGCGCATGCTGCGCGTGACCAACTGGCACCCCTACCGCTGCCCGGAGTGTCAGCTGCGCAGCGAACCCGACCCGGCGCGCGCCCTGTGGCTGTATGCGCTCACCGGCGGTCTGGGTGGCATGACCGCCGTGCTGGTGACTCGCCAGCAGGCGTGGTGGACGGTCGTGCCAGCGATTCTCGTCGTGGCCATGATCGGTGCGGGGCTGCTGGTGGTGTTGTGTCCGCTGCGACCGCTGCCGACGCAATCCACGGACAGGCGTGATGGCTGAGACGGCGACGCGCTTGGAGGAGGACTGCCCGTTCTGCGCCATCGCGCGCCACGAGGCACCGGCCAGCATCGTCCACGAGGACGCGCTGACGATGGCGTTCGTCGGCTTCCGTCAGTTCAACCCGGGGCACGTGCTGGTCATCCCGCGCGCTCATTTCCACGATGTCGGGGCGTTGGACCACGCCACGGGTGCGGCGCTGATGGCGACCGTGTCGCGCATCACGCGCGCGGTCGGCCGGGCATTCCCCAGCGAGGGCATCAGCCTGTGGAGTTCCATTGGTCCGGCGGCGTGGCAGGAGGTGCCGCACCTGCACATCCACGTGCATCCGCGGCGCACGGGGGACGGCATGCTCGACGTGTACCCGGACACGCCACCGACCCCGGCGCGCGACGTGCTCGATGCCTACGCTGCGCAGCTGCGGCGTCACCTGGACTGAGCCCGCCCCGAACTCACGTATCCGACGCGGCGTCCTCTGTCAGCTCGCGGAAATTGCGCGGCAGGCGGTTGTGGATGTCGGTGGCGGCGATGGCGGCGTGGCCCACGGCGACGCTGATCTGGTTGAGCGCGCTGACGATGTCGCCGATCGCGTAGAGGCCGTCGACGCTGGTCTGCATCTTCGCGTCGACGATCAGCTCGTCGTTCTCGTCCACCTTGGCGCCCAGCGCCACCGCCAGCGACGACTGTGCGCTGCCGCCGAGCACGGGGTAGAGCGTTTCGAAATCCCGCGTGGTGCCGTCCTCGAACTCGACCCGGCAGCCGTCGCCGGGCACGTGTGCGATGTGGCAGGGCACCGCCACGACCTCGATGTGCGCCTCGCGGGCGAGTCGCGCGCAGGCGTCCGAGGGCGTGTCGTCCTCGCATGGCAACGCCACGACGTTGCGCGAGTAGCTGCGCAGGAACGCGGCATGGCGGATGGCTTCGTCGACCGGGCCGTACACCGCGATGCGCTCGTCGCTGGCCTCGTAGCCGTCGCACACCGCGCACAGCCGCACCGCGCCGCGTTCGATGGCGGCCTCCAGGCCGTCCACGGGCGGCATCACGTCGACGATGCCGGTGGCCAGCAGCACGTGGCGGGCGCGCCAGCCCTGCCCGTCCTCGGCGGTCGCCACGAAGTTCACGGCGTCGCCTTCACCGCTGCGCTCCAGACGGGCGATGCACCCCTGCTCGATGTCGGCGCCGTAGCCGCGCGCCTGCTCGCGCAGCTTGCCCAGCAGTTCGTCGCCCCCCACGCCGAACGGGAACCCCGGGCAGTTGTGGCTGGTCGGGATCCAGCGCGCGCGGCTCTTGCCGGCATCGACCACTGCAATGCGGCGGTGGAAGCGGCACAGGTAGGTGGCGGCCGTCAGCCCGGCCGGGCCGGCGCCGATGATCAGGACGTCCAGGACGTCGTCGGGCGAAGTCGACATGCGCACTGCCTGCAGAAGGGGCGCCAGTGCAGCACGCAACGGGTCGGGGCGCCGTGTAGGGACGTCGGCGATGTCCGTTCCCATCGCCTGTCCCCCGTCCCCCGCTTTGCACTAAGGTGCCCGCACGTCGATTCCGAGGACCCGCCATGCCCTTGCGCCTGCCGCTCGCCATTGCCATCGCCCTTGCCGCGCCTGTCGCGTGGGCCGCCGAACCCGCCCCGCCCGCCGGCGACGCGCGCCTGCACGCGATCGGAACCGCGCCCTCGGCCGACCGCATCGAGGCCGACATCCGCAAGCTGGTGTCCTTCGGCACCCGCCACACGGCGTCGGAGACCGAATCCGACACCCGCGGCATCGGCGCGGCGCGGCGCTGGATCTTCGAGGAGTTCCAGCGCATCTCGCGTGATTGCGGCGGCTGCCTGGAGGTGAAGTACGTCAGCGACACGATCTCCGGCGAGACGCGCATCCCCGACCCGGTCGAGGTCGTCAGCGTCATCGCGATCCAGCGCGGCAGCACCGACCCGGGCCGCTACGTGATCATGAGCGGCGACATCGATTCGCGCGTCAGCGACGTCATGGACTACACCTCCGACTCGCCCGGCGCCAACGACAACGCCTCGGGTGTGGCGGGCACGCTGGAGGCGGCGCGCGTGCTGACGCAGCACCGCTTCCCGGGCTCCATCGTCTACGCAGCGCTGGCCGGCGAGGAGCAGGGCCTGTTCGGCGGCAAGATCCTGGCCGAGCAGGCCCAGCGAGAAGGCTGGCGCATCGAGGCCGTGCTCAACAACGACATGATCGGCAACATCAGCGGCATCAACGGCGTGACCGACAACACCACCGCGCGCGTGTTCGCCGAAGGCACCCGCGCGACGGAGACCGAGGAAGAAGCGCGCGCGCGCCGCTTCACCGGCGGCGAGGTCGACTCCCCGACGCGCAACCTGGCGCGCTACGTCGACCGCATGGCCGACCTCTACGTGCCCAACCTCGACGTCATGATGATCTACCGCCTGGACCGCTTCGGCCGCGGAGGCCACCACCGGCCGTTCAACGACCTGGGCTACCCGGCCGTGCGCATCATGGAGACCAACGAGCACTACGACCGCCAGCACCAGGACCTGCGCACCGAGGACGGCGTGGTCTATGGCGACACCATCGACGGCGTCGACTTCGACTACGCCGCCAAGCTGACCGCGCTCAATGCCGTCAGCCTGGCCGGGATGGCCTGGGCGCCACCGCCGCCGGCCGACGTCACCATCGAAGGTGCGGTCACCGCCAACACGACGCTCAAGTGGGCGCGACCCAGCGCCGCGCAGGCCCCGAACCTGGCCGGCTACAAGGTGCACTGGCGGCTGACCACCGAGCCGCAGTGGACGCACAGCGTCTACGTGGGCGATGTCACCCGGCACACGCTGGAGAACGTCGTGATCGACAACTACTTCTTCGGCGTGTCGGCGGTGGGCACCGACGGCAGCGAAAGCCCGGTGGTGTTCCCGGGCGCGGCGGGGAGCTTTGGCGGGTACACGGGTGGCGGCCAATGACCGGCTCCACGCGCGTGGGATCATTGGCCGTGCAACTAACGCCGCCCGAAGCCGCCCTTCTGCAGAAGCTCAAGACCCAGGAGTTGCAATGGCCGGCAATGCGCTGGCTGCTTCTTGGTCTTGGACTGTTCAACGTGTTCAACGGTTGGCGCGAATTCGCAAAAGATGGCGATCCGGCGCTTGCGACGATCATGTTGGCGATCGGCGTCCTGGCACTGATGAAAGCCGCCGCGCACTGGCGTGGCAACCCGACCCGCGTGTTGCTGCTGAGATTGCTGGAAGGCGCCGATGCACGCGAGTCACTGACGCGCTGAGGCCGTGGACGTGTCGCGTGGCGCGTCCGAAGTCCGACCCTCCGCGCGCGAAGTCTTCCGCGCCTTCCTGCACTTGGGCCTGACCGCGTTCGGCGGTCCGATCGCGCACATCGGCTACCTGCGCGAGGAGTTCGTGACGCGGCGCGGCTGGCTGGACGACCGGCATTTCGCCCGACTGCTGGCGCTGTGCCAGTTCCTGCCGGGGCCGGCCAGCAGCCAGTTGGGGTTCGCGATCGGCCTGCACCGCGCGGGACTGCGCGGTGCGCTGGCGGCGTTCGCGGGGTTCACCCTGCCCTCGGCGCTGCTGATGCTGGCCTTCGCATGGCTGGCGCCTCGGCTGGACGCGGGTCCGGGTGCGGCGGCCATCCACGGCCTGAAGCTGGTCGCGGTGGCGGTCGTCGCGCATGGCCTGCTCGGCATGGCGCGCACGCTGCTGCCGGATGCGCGGCATGCGCTGGTCGCGGTGCTGGCCACTGCGCTGGTGCTCGCGGTGGCAGCGCCCTGGATGCAGCTGGGCGTGGTGGCGCTTGGTGCAGTGCTCGGCGGCCTGCTGCTGCGGCCGGCGGCACGGCCGGCCGAGGCCACGGGCAACGGCGTGGCGCATGGTGGTGCGCGCTGGGCCGCGCTCGCCTTTGCCGGGTTGCTGGTGGCCGCGTTCCTGGTGCCCGTGTCGGGCGGCCCGTCGCTGGTCGCGATCGGCGCGGCCTTCGTGCGTGCGGGCGCGCTGGTGTTCGGCGGCGGCCACGTGGTGCT
>CBIHLN010000095.1:0-9802 GCA_966210725.1 uncultured Lysobacter sp.
TCGAGGCGATCTCCGCCGAGGACATCGGCAAGCTGCCGGACGTGTCCATCGCCGAGTCGATCGCCCGGCTGCCCGGCCTGACGGCGCAGCGCGTCGCAGGCCGTGCGCAGGTCGTGAGCGTCCGAGGTCTCTCGCCCGACTTCGCCACAACGCTGCTCAACGGCCGCGAACTGGTCAGCACCGGCGACAACCGGAGCGTGGAGTTCGATCAATACCCGTCCGAGCTGATGAGTGGCGTCACGGTCTACAAAACCCCCGACGCGTCGCTGGTGGGCCAAGGTCTGTCGGGCACCATCGACATGCGCACCGCCCGCCCCCTCAACTACTCCGAGCCGGTCGTCGCGCTGAGTGCGCGCGGGCAATACAACTCGCTCGGCTCGGCAGCCGATACCGACGCGGTCGGAAATCGCCTCAATGCGAGCTATATCGGCCAGTTCGCGGACGACACCGTCGGCCTCGCAGTGGGCTACTCGCACTCGGATATGCCGATCCATGAACGACAGGTCGGACTGTATGAGCCATGGCAGGCGGTGGGCGAAGGCTGGCGCCCCGGTGTTCCCGCAGGGACCTATTACTCCGACGGCATCAAGGGGCTGCGCCGCACCGGCGACATCGAGCGCGACGGCGTGATGGGCACGCTGGAGTTCCGCCCCGGTAACGGCTGGACCAGTGTGGTGGACGTGTTCCATTCCGAAGCCACCCAGGTCGACACGGCGAACCAGTTCGAGGTCAACCTGGGCGGTTACAACGGTGGCTACGAGCCGGGATTGCAGGTCAGTGATCCGGAGATCAATGGCAGTGGCACGTTTACCGGCGGCACGGTCAGCGGCGTATACCCGCTGGTACGCGGCATGTACAACCGCCGCGAGGACAGCATCGACGCGCTGGGGTGGACCAACGATTTCTCATGGGGCGCCGCGCGCATCAATACGGATGTGAGCTGGTCCAAGGCCGAACGCGACGAACTGAGCCTGGAAAACAACACGCAGATGGCCCCCATGCCCCAGCTGGACACGCTGGAACTGGCATACCGCAGCGGCGACTTCTCCCAGATTGTCCCCGGGCGTGACTACTCCGACCCCGCCAGCCTCTTCCTGACCAACACCATCTACGGCTCCGGCTACGGCAAGGTGCCGCAGGTGGAAGACGAACTGATGAGCTACGGCGTCAGTGCCAACCTCCCGGGGCCCGGGGGCTGGCTGGCCGACTTCGACATCGGCATCAACTATGCGGATCGCGAGAAGGAGAAGCGTCAGCCCGAGGGCAACATCAATCTGGGGCCACAGGGCGACACCACCATCGCGCAGGACCTGCAATACGGCCTGGTCGACCTGGGCTTCGCCGGGTTGGGATTCATCCCGTCGTGGAACGTCCCGGGTGCCGTAGGCCGGTACATGACGTTCGAACCCAACGAGAACGAGCCGTGGCTGATTTCCAAGGCCTGGGACGTGAGGGAGAAGATCGGCACCGCATTTGCGCGGGCCAACATCGACACGTACTGGGGCGACGTCGGCGTGCGCGGAAACATCGGCGTGCAAGTGCAACGCGTGGACCAGTCATCGACCGCCAACGTCTGGGATACCTCTCGCCCCGCGGGTGAGCAGATCCGGCCGTACACAACGGGCAGGACCTACACCGACGTGTTGCCCAGCATGAACCTGTCGTTCCTGTTCGCCAATGACCACACGCTTCGAGTCGGTCTCGCCGAGCAGGTAGCCCGCCCGCGCGTGGACCAGCTGCGTGCCTCGCGAGAGTTCGGCGTCGATACGTCTACCGGCCGCCCGGGTGGAAGTGGCGGCAATCCGATGCTTGACCCGTGGCGTGCCTACGCATTTGACCTGTCCTACGAGAAGTACTTCGCCAACGAGGGCTATGTTGCCGCTGCCGTGTTCTACAAAGACCTGCGGACGTACATCTACACGCAGACCCGCGACGGCTACGACTTCTCCGACCTGCTGGAAGGCTACACACCACCGCCGGGCTCACCGCCGACCCAGTCCACCGGCACGTTCACGGCCCCGTTCAATGGCGAGGGCGGCACGCTGAAGGGGCTGGAACTGACGGCCTCGCTGCCCCTGGACCTGTTCACGCCTGCACTGGAAGGCTTCGGCATTGTCGCCAGTGCCAGCTTCACGGACAGCAGCATTCGAATCCGTGATCCCGAGAGTGCGTCCAGCGTGGGTAGCGGCGACATCACGCTGCCGGGTCTCTCGGACGAGGTTTACAACCTGACCGCGTACTTCGAGCGCGGCGGCTTCGAAGCCCGCGTCAGCCAACGCAAACGCTCGGACTTCATCGGCGAGATCGGCAACTTTGCCGGCAACCGCACGCTGCGATACGTGGTCGGCGAGGACATCACCGACGCCCAGGTCAGCTATTCGTTCGGTCAGGGTGCCTTGGATGGAATGACCGTGCTGCTTCAGGTCAACAATCTGACCAACTCCGCGTACGAAACCTACGCGGGGACCAAGGACCGGCCATTGGAGTTCATCGAGTGGGGTCGGACGTACCTGCTCGGCGTGAACTACCGCTTCTGATGCGCGCGTGCTGATGCAAGAGGCGTGACCCCCTGCCCCTGCCGACCGGGTCGTCGGCAGGGGCTCTTTTTTTGCGCCGCGCACTGATGCGGCGCGTTGCGGAGCGCGAGCCCCGCGCGCACGATGCGCGGGCGGCGCGTTGCGGAACGCGAGCCCCGCGCGCACGATGCGCGGGCGTCGCGGGGAGACAGCGATATGAATTCCACGGCCGTGCAGGTGACGGTGTTCCTGGCGCTGACCGCGCTGGTGGCGGGGCTGACGTGGTGGCGCTGCGCGCGTGCGCAACGCACCGGCGACGCTTCGCGCGACTACTTCCTGGCCGGTGGCGGGCTGACCTGGCCGGTGATCGCCGGGAGCCTGCTGCTGACCAACCTCAGCGCCGAGCAGATCGTCGGCATGAACGGCGCGCAGATGATGCTGGTGGCGTGGTGGGAGTTCGGCGCCGCCGCCGGCCTGCTGGTGCTGGCGCACGTGCTGGTGCCGATGTACTACCGCTACCGCTGCACCACGACCACCGAGCTGCTCGAACACCGCCTGGGCGACCCCGGGCTGCGGCGCGCGGTGTCGGTGCTTTTCATGCTCGGCTACATGTTCATCCTGCTGCCGGTGGTGCTGTACACCGGCTCGGTGTTCATGAAATCGATGTTCGGCATCGACTGGCCGGTCATCGTGATCGCCGCGCTGTTCGCGGCCGCGGGCCTGGCCTACGCCGCGTTCGGCGGGCTGCGTGCGATCGCCATCTCCGACGCCTTCAACGGCCTGGGCCTGCTGGTGATGGGCATCGCGGTGACGCTGTTCGCGCTGGCCGCCATCAACTGGGACCTGTCGGGCATCCCGGCCGAGCGCTGGACGCTGATCGGCGGCCCGGAGTCCGACATCCCGTGGACCACGCTGCTGACCGGCATGCTGTTCATCCACGTCTTCTACTGGGGCACCAACATGGTGATCGCCCAGCGCGCGCTGGCCGCCGGCTCCGTGCGCGAGGCGCAGAAGGGCATCTACGCGGCGGCGGCGTTCAAGCTGCTCACGCCGCTGGTGGTGATCTTCCCCGGCGTGATCGCATTCAAGCTGTACGGCGATGTCGGCGACGTCGCCTACGGCCAGCTGGTCGGCGACGTGTTGCCGGCGTGGCTGTCGGGCGCGTTCGCCGCCGTCATCACCGGCGCGGTGCTGTCGAGCTTCAACTCGTGCCTGAACTCCGCCGCGGCGCTGTACACCGTCGACATCCACCTGGCGAAGTTCAACCCCGATGGCGATGCCCGGCGCATCGGACAGTGGGTGGCGGTGGTGTTCGCGCTGGTGTCGCTGGCGATGGTGCCGCTGTACCAGCACTCGCAGAGCATCATCGCCACGCTGCAGCAGCTCAACGGGCTGTACTCGATGCCGGTGCTGGCCGCCTTCATCGTCGCCGTCGCGTTCACCCGCATCGACCCGCGCGCGGCGCGCACCGGGCTGGTATTCGGCGCGGTGCTGTATGCGGTGTTCACCTTCGTCTGGTCGCCGCTGCACTACATCCACCTGATGTTCATCACGCTGGTCGCGACCATCGCGCTGACGTGGGGGATGAGCCGGTTATTCGACCGCAGCAGCGGGCGGTTGGCGGTGGGTGCGAACGCCTGATCCGCGCCCACGGCGGGTTCTGTAGGAGCGGCTTCAGCCGCGAGGGCCTTCCTCGTCCACCGACACCTGTAGGAGCGACGTGAGTCGCGACCGTGATGGGCGGCGCGCGGCATGGCTCACGTGGCCACTGGGGTTGCGCGGTCGCGACTCACGTCGCTCCTACAAACACCCAAGGCTGCGCGGCGACGTGGTGCCCACGATCACGCCTGAAGGCGCTCCTACAGAACGCCTGCAGTGGATTGGCATCCCGTCCCTCACCGGGAAGCCCTCGTAGGAGCGGCTTCAGCCGCGAGGGCTTTCCCGGGCATCACCTCACCCACCTGTAGGAGCGACGTAAGTCGCGACTGCAATGGCACACCGGCTGGCGTGGTCGCGACTTACGTCGCTCCTACAAGAGAGCCGCAAGATTCGTCGCATGCGACGGCTCGCGGTCGCGCCTGAAGACGCTCCTGCAGATGCGGCGTGATCAGCGGGCGCCGAGCGCGGCTGCCTCGCGCGCGAGGGCTCCGATGCGGGGCCAGTCGCGGGCGGCCAGCGCATCGGCGGGCACCATCCACGAGCCGCCGACGGTGGCGACGTTCGACAGTGCGAGGTAGCGCGGTGCGCGCTCGGCATCGATGCCGCCGGTGGCGCAGAAGCGCACCTGCGGGAACGGGCCGGCGAAGCCCTTGAGCGCGGCGACGCCGCCCGCGGCCTCGGCGGGGAAGAACTTGAAGCGGCGGTGGCCGTGGTCCAGCCCCACCATGACCTCGCTGGCGGTGGCCACCGCCGGGATCCACGGCAGGCCCGCCTCGCGCGCCACGGCGTACAGCGGCTCGGTGGCGCCGGGCGAGATCGCGAACGCCGCGCCCATCTCGCCCACCGCGATCAGGTCCTCGGGCGTGAGTACGGTGCCGGCGCCGACCACCGCGTCGGGCAGTTCACGCGCGATCCGGGCGATGGCCTCCAGCGCGCAGTCGGTGCGCAGCGTCACCTCCAGCACCGGCAGCCCGGCCTCCGCCAGCGTGCGCGCCAGCGGCACCGCATCCTCGATCCGTTCGATCGCCAGCACCGGCAGCACCGGCGCGCGGGCGAACACCGCATCGACGCGTCGCGCATGGTCATCGGGTTGCCACATCACACGGTCTCCGTTGCGTCGGGCCGGCGCAGCGCAACGGCGGCGCCGAGCAGTCCGGGGTGCGGGTGGGTGACGACCTGCACCGACACCGATTCCAGGTACGCCGCGAACCGGCCCTTCGACAGGAAGCGCTCGCGGAACGCGCTGCTGCGCAGGAACGGGATGAAGCGCGGGATGATGCCGCCGGCGATCATCACCGTGCGCGCGCCGTGGATCAGCGCGGCGTCGCCGGCGACGCTGCCGAGTATCGAACAGAACCGCGCGAGCGAGCGGCGCGCGACCGCGTCGTGGCCGTCGAGCGCGGCGGCGACCACCGCGGCCGGCTCGCGCGGGGCCAGCGCCAGGTGCGGCGTGCCGACATCGACGCCACTCTCGATCCCGCGCAGCACCGCGTCGATCGACGACAGCCCGCTGCCCGACAGCAGCCGCTCCCACGAGGTGCGGCCGTGGCGCGCGTTCATCCAGCGCGCCAAGGCGTGCTCCTCGTCGCCGATCGGCGCGAAGCTGACGTGGCCGCCTTCGGTTTCCACCGCCTGCCAGCCACGCGCCGCATCGCCGATTAGCAGCGCGACGCCGAAACCGGTGCCCGGCCCGAGCACGCTGACCGGCCCTTCGAGGGCGTGGCGCAGCGGGCCGTACAGGTGGACACGCTCGCCCTCGGCCAGGGCCGGCACCGACCAGGCGACCGCGCCGAAATCGTTGAGCAGGTTGAGTTCGTCCAGGCCCAGCGCATCGCGCAGTTCGCTGCGGTTGAAGGACCACGCGCGGTTGGTGAGGCGGATCTCGTCGGTATGCACCGGGCAGGCCAGCGCCAGCGCGGCGCGGCGCGGACGTGCGCCGACGCCGGCCAGGTAGGCCTCGGCGGCGTGCTGCAGGCTGGCGTAGTCGGCGTTGTTGAGCGTGCGCGAATGCAGGATGCGCGGCACCGGCGCGGCATCGGTCAGCGCGAACCGGGCATTGGTGCCGCCGATGTCGGCGATCAGCGCCAGCCGGTCGAGGTCGTCGTCGATGCGCTCAGCCACCGGCCAGCTCCCGTGCGGCAGCCATGTCGGCCAGCGTCGCGTCCGGGAGCGGCGGGAACAGGCTGCAGCCACCCTGCTCGGCGGTGCCGGTGGCGGCGCGCATCAGGCCGAACAGTTCGCGGCCGACACCGCTGTGCGAAGCGGCGGCATCGGGGGGCACGGCGTCGCGTGTGGCCCACTCGGCAGCATCGACCAGGGCTTCGAGGCGCCCCTGCTCGGCATCGATGCGGATGCGGTCGCCGTCGCGCAGCCGCGCGATCGGGCCGGCATCGGCGGCCTCCGGTGACAGGTGGATGGCCGCCAGCACCTTGCCCGAGGCACCGGACATGCGCCCGTCGGTGAGCAGCGCGACATGCTGCCCGCGGTCCTGCAGCACGCCCAGCACCGGGGTCAGCTTGTGCAGCTCGGGCATGCCGTTGGCGCGAGGTCCTTGGCCGCTGACGACGGCGACAAAATCGCCCTGCAGCGACCCGGCCTGGAACGCGGCGAGCACCGCGTCCTGCGATTCGAACACGCGCGCGGGCGCTTCGATGATGCGGTGTTCGGGCGTCACCGCCGACACCTTCACCACCGCGCGGCCGAGGTTGCCGTCCAGCCGCCGCAGGCCGCCTTCCGCATCGAAATGATCGGCCACCCCGCGCAGCACATCATCGTCGAGCGACGCCGGCGGCGGGTCACGCCAGCGCAGGGTCAGGTCGTCCAGGTAGGGCTCCATCGCCTGGTCGCGCAGGCTGCCACCGTGCACGCAGGCAATGTCCTCGTGCAGCAGGCCGGCGTCGAGCAGTTCGGCGATGACGCGGCCCATGCCGCCGGCGGCGTGGAAGTGGTTCACGTCGGCGCTGCCGTTGGGGTAGATGCGCGCCAGCAGCGGCGTCACCCGCGACAGCGCGTCCAGGTCGTCCCAGTCGACCAGCAGCCCGGCCGCGCGCGCGACCGCCACCAGGTGGATGGCGTGGTTGGTCGAGCCGCCGGTGGCCGCCAGCCCGACCATCGCGTTGACGATCGCCTTTTCGTCGACGGTGCGCGCCAGCGGGCGGTACGTGGGTGGCGCGCCATCGCCGGCGTTGCGTTCGGCCAGCGCAGTGGCGCGCAGCGCCTGCTCGGTGGCGGCGACCGTGAGCGCATCGCGCAGCGGCGTGCCGGGGTTGACGAAGGCGGTGCCGGGCACGTGCAGGCCCATCACCTCCAGCAGCATCTGATTGGAGTTGGCGGTGCCGTAGAAGGTGCAGGTGCCGGGGCCGTGGTAGCTGGCGGACTCGGCCTCCAGGAGTTCCTCGCGGCTGGCCTGGCCGGCGGCGTAGCGCTGGCGCACGGCGGCCTTCTCGCGGTTGGGCAGACCCGACGTCATCGGCCCGGCCGGTACGAACACCACCGGCAGGTGGCCGAAGCTGAGCGCGCCGATCAACAGACCGGGCACGATCTTGTCGCACACACCCAGCAGCAGCGCGCCGTCGAACATGTCGTGCGACAGCGCCACCGCCGTGGCCAGCGCGATGGTGTCGCGCGAGAACAGGCTCAGCTCCATGCCCTCGCGGCCCTGGGTCACGCCGTCGCACATGGCCGGCACGCCACCGGCGACCTGCGCGCTGCCGCCGGCCGCGCGCGCGGCGGCGCGGATCAGCGTCGGGTAGTGCTCCATCGGCTGGTGCGCGGAGAGCATGTCGTTGTAGGCCGTGACGATGGCGAGGTTGCCGCCGGCCGCGCCGCGCAGGTGCGGCTTGTCGGCGCCGGCCGCGGCGAACCCGTGCGCGAGGTTGCCGCAGCCCAGCCGGGTACGCGCCGGGGTGGCGTGGCGCGCGGCCTCCATGCGCGCCAGGTAGTCGCCGCGCAGCGTGCGGCTGCGGCGGGCGATGCGGGCGGTGACGGCAGCGACGGTGGGGTGCAGCGGCATCACGGGCTCCAGTGGACGTGCACGGTGGCGCCGGGGGCGTGGAGGATCGCGGCCACCGGGTGGCGGCGGGGGTCGGCGTCGGCCAGTGCCTGGGCCAGCACCGCGCGCTGGGCCTGGCCGGTGATGGCCAGAATGATGCACCTGGCGTGCAGCAGGCGCGAGGCGGTCAGGCTGATGCGCGGAAACGGCGCCTCGGGCGGCAACGGGTCCGGGTCGATGCGCACGGCGCCGTCGGCACGCATGGGATCGAGCGCGGCACCCAGTTGCGGCGCACCCGGGAACAGCGAGGCGGTATGGCCGTCCTCGCCCATTCCCAGCAGCACGACATCGAACGCGCCCGCATGCCGCGCCAGCATCGTGCGCGCGGCGGCTTCCGACGCGTCGGGGTCGCCGTCGGCCGTCGTCAGCGGTTCCAGCGCGAGGCCGTGCGCGGTGGCCATCGCCTCGCGCAGGCCCCGCAGGTTGCAGGCGGCGTGGCCGTGCGGGACGCAGCGCTCGTCGGTCGGCATCGCCGCGACGCGCGACCAGTCGAGGTCGGCCGCCGCCAGCGCGCGGTAGGCCGGGAACGGCGTGCGGCCACCGGCCAGCGCCAGCAGCGCGTGCCCGCGCTCGGCCAGCGCGCGTTCGCACTGCCGGTGCAGCGTGGCGGCCAGCGCTTCGGCCAGTGCGCCCGCGTCATCGTGGCGGTGCTGGACCCAGGCCATCGCGCTACTCCCGCCAGCCGTGGCCGTGGCGCTCGGCCAGGGTCAGCGCGGCCGCCGGGCCCCATGTGCCGGCCGGATAGCTGCGCGGGTGCACGCCGGCGTGGCGCCAGCCGTCGGCGATCGCATCGACCCACTGCCAGGCGGCCTCGGTTTCGTCGCGGCGCACGAACAGCGTGCCGTTTCCCTCCAGCGCGTCCAGGTACAGCCGCTCGTATGCGGGGCGGCGGCGGTGCGCGGCGAATTCGTCCTGCATGTCCAGGCCCAGCGTGACCTTGCTCAGCTGCAGGCCGGTGCGGTCCAGGCCGGGGGTTTTGCTCATCACCCGCAGGCTGATGTGCTCCTCGGGCTGCAGCGCGATCAGCAGCGAATTGGGCGCGATCGCGCTCTGTCCGAAGATCGAGTGCGGCACCTGCCGGAACTGGATGAAGATCTCGGTGCGGCGCTGCGGCAGGCGCTTGCCGGTGCGCAGGTAGAACGGCACGCCCGACCAGCGCCAGTTGTCGACGTGCGCGCGGATGGCGGCGAAGGTTTCGGTGGTGCTGTCGCGGCCCAGCTCCTGCGCGTAGCCGGGCACGGCCAGGCCGTCGATGGCGCCGGCACCGTACTGGCCGGCGGCGGTTTCGCTGACCACCTCGCCCCGGCCGATCGGGCGCAGCGAGCGCAGCACCTTCAGCTTCTCGTTGCGCACCGCGCTGGGCTCGAACTGCGACGGCGGCTCCATGGCCACCAGGCACAGCAGCTGGAGCAGGTGGTTCTGCAGCATGTCGCGCAGCGCGCCGGAGCCGTCGTAGTAGTCGCCGCGGCCTTCCACGCCGACGGTTTCGGCGACGGTGATCTGCACCTGCTCGATGTGGCGCGCGTTCCACAGCGGCTCGAACAGCGCGTTGCCGAAGCGCAGCGCCAGCAGGTTC
>CBIHLN010000096.1:0-9470 GCA_966210725.1 uncultured Lysobacter sp.
GATCTGAGATCCCCTGCAGCAGCTGCGGTATTGCGAATCCCCACCTCTCCCCCCGCACGTCGGGGGTGAGTGCGCATCGCGACGCCACCGACCCTCTTCCGTCGGCGGGTGGGCAGGTGTCAGACGCCAGGTAAGGAGGGTGGGCGTCCTTGCCCGGCGCCGGAGGTCCGGCGGGATCCCTGAAGACATCGTTCCAGGCGCTGCACCCGCGCGACGCAGGCCGGTTATTTGGTAAGGATCAGTTTGTCGTTGCGCGTGTGGCGCAGGCGGTACGTCTCACCGCCGTGGCGGATGAGGATCTCGCGACTGCCGCGCAGCAGCGCGCCGCTGTCGACCTGCCCGGGCATGGACGGCACTGCGGACAGGGACGGGACGCGCGACACGGGGCTGGCCGGGTGCCGGAGGACGAGGGTCGGACGCAGGGACATGGGCATGGCTCGGTCTGGACTCGCAGTTGATGATAATGATTCTCATTAGCTGCGCAAGTACTTCTGTTGCCGGGGTTCTCCGGGCGCTCCCAGACAGGTAGGCGCGGCTTCAGCCGCGATGGCGTAAGCGCGGGCATGGGGGGGGGGTTCGGTGCGGCCACCCGGCAGGTCGCGCGCGCTGGCGCTTCCGCCCTAGTCACTAGGGAAGAGCATCGCGGCTAAAGCCGCGGCTACGGGACGGCGTGGTGCGCCGCCTATTCCGCCGCTGCCTCGAGTCGCCGCCAGTCGGCCTCGCCCAGCCGGTCGGCCCACTCCAGCGCGGACAGGTTCTGCAGCAGCTGCTCGGGCCGGCTGGCACCGAGGATCACCGATGAGACATGCGGGTTGCGCAGGCACCAGGCGATGGCCAACGTCGCGGGTGGAGCGCCCCACTCCTTGGCCAGCGCGGTGAACGCCTGCGCACGCTCGAGCCGGCGCTCGCCGCTGCCGCCGAACACGATCCGCTGCAGCCAGCCCTCGCGGCCCAGGCGCGCGTCATCCGGCACGCCGTCGTTGTACTTGCCGGTGAGCAGGCCGGACGCCAGCGGCGAATAGGTGGTGGTGCCCAACCCGAGTTCGGCGTACAGCGGCGCGTATTCCAGTTCCACGCGCTCGCGGTGCAGCAGGTTGTACTGCGGCTGCTCCATGGTCGGCGCATGCAGGTGGTGCGTGCGGGCGACCTTGTGCGCCTCGCGGATCAGCGCGGCCGGCCACTCCGACGTGCCCCAGTACAGCACCTTGCCCTGCCGGATCAGCGCGTCCATCGCCCAGACCGTTTCGGCCACCGGCGTGTCGGGGTCGGGCCGGTGGCAGTAGTACAGGTCCAGGCAGTCCACGCGCAGCCGCTTCAGGGCGGCGTGGCAGGCATCTGTCACGTGCTTGCGCGAGAGCCCCTTCTGGGTGGGCCGCGGGTCACTGGCCGATCCGAACATCACCTTGCTGGACACGCAGAACCCATCGCGCGGCAGGCGCAGGTCGGCGATGACGTCGCCCATCACGCGTTCGGCCTCGCCGTTGGCATAGCCCTCGGCGTTGTCGAAGAAGTTGATGCCGTGGTCCCAGGCGGTGGCGACCAGCTCGCGCGCCGTCGAGCGCCCGATCTGCGAACCGAACGTGACCCAGGCGCCGAACGACAGCGCGGAGAGGTGCAGGCCGGAGCCCCCGAGGCGGCGGTACTGCATGGTCGGACTCCTGGGTGACGTTGCGCGGGAGTGTAGCGAGGCGCTGCACCGGCGTGCCCGCGCCGCTACAATGCGCGCACTCTTCCTCCGGGGAGTAGCCCACCCGCGTCATCGGTACTCCGGTCCCGCGGGTCCGCGCGTCAACACACTTGGCCGGCCGGCCATGGCGCGCGAGCGGAATGCCCAGCCCCCGTGGCCGGGCATCCGCCGGGCAAGACCGAAGGCAGGCGTTGCGCGATCAAACTGGCGAAAGCCGGGGCCGGGCCGTGCGACGTCGGCCTTCGCGTGCAACGCGACTGCCTGGCCCCCGGAGCTCCTTATGCATTCTCTTCCTGTCGGTACCGGCGCGCTCGAAGCCGCCTTTTTCGCCCCGCTTGAATCGTGGCCGTTCGCCGCGGCCCTGGTCTCCACCGGCGTGGTTGCGCTGGCGGAGATCGGCGACAAGACCCAGCTGCTGGCCCTGATGCTGGCCGCGCGGTTCCGGCGGCCCGGGGCCATCGTGGCCGGGATCCTCGTCGCCACCCTGCTCAACCATGCACTGGCGGCATGGCTGGGGGCGTGGGTGGCAGCCTGGCTGCGGCCCGAGGTGCTGAAATGGCTGGTGGCGGGCAGTTTCGCTGCCGTGGCGCTGTGGTCGCTCAAGCCGGACACGCTCGACGAGGCGGACAGCGTCCCGGCGCGCAGCGCATTCGTCGCCACGCTTGTTGCCTTCTTCCTGGCCGAGATCGGCGACAAGACACAGGTCGCCACGGTCCTGCTGGCGACCCGCTACGAGCCGCTGTGGGAGGTGGTGTTCGGCACGACGGTGGGGATGCTGCTGGCCAATGTCCCCGTGGTCCTGCTGGGCGCGCGGTTTGCCCGGCGCCTGCCGCTCAAGGCCGCGCGCCGGGTGGCGGCAGCGGTGTTCCTGGCCCTGGCGGTGTGGGTGGCATTCAACGGCGCCGGCTGACCCGGACCGGCGCCCACGTGGCTGCGCTACTCTCTGCGCGGTCAGGCGGGAGGGGGCGGATGCTCGGCGAGAGGCAGGCACACCGGCGCACGCCGGGCGAGGTCGTGGCGGCGCTGCTGGCGCGGCCCGACGAGATCATGCTGGAGGTCGGCGCCGGCGGCGAGCTGCTGGTGGCACGGCTGCGCGCGGTGATCGCCGCCCTGCTGCTGTTGCTGCCGCTGGCCAACGCACTGGGCGGGGGCTCGATCGACGAAACCCTGATCGGCCTGGCGGGCGCCGTGTTCGTCAATGTCTTCGCACAAACCTGGCTGGTGCTGGCACGCCGGCGTCGCCGCTTCCTGTGGCTGCCGTTCGCGACTGCCGCGTTCGATGTCACCGCCACCAGTCTGATCCTGCTGATCCTGGCCCAGCACCACCTGCCCGCCGGGTTGAACAGCGTGGTGGTGTGGTGCGGCTACGTGCTGGCGATCCTGCTGACGGCGCTGCGCAACGACGGCCGCACCACGCTGTTTGCCGGCGCCCTGGCGCTGGTGCAGTACGGCGCGATTATCGTCGTGCTGCTGGGCGTGGATTCGCCCGAACGCCTGATCTCCAGCGACTACGGCACGCCGACCGTCGGCAACCAGGTCCAACGCCTCATCCTTCTGGCGATCGTCACCGTCATCACCGCGATGGTTGTGTACCGGCTGCAGCGGCTGGTCGAAATGTCCGGCACCGACGGGCTCACCGGGCTGCCCAACCGCACGTGGCTGTTGCACCGGATGCCGCACCTGGTCGACGCGGTCGAGCTGGAAGGCGGCAGCCTGACCCTGGCCCTGCTCAACATGGACCACTTCCGCCGGATCAACGACGACATCGGCCACCGCGCCGGCGACCGTGCGTTGCGGCACGTGGTCGGCACCATCGCGTCCATCACCGACGAACGCGAGTGGCTGGTGCGGCTGCGCGGCGAGGAGTTCGTGCTGGTGCTGCGAAAGCCGGTGGGCACCGCTTGGGAGCGGGTCGATGCCCTGCGCCGGCTGGTGTCGGCCGCCCCGTTCGAGCCCGAGCGCGGCGCCGACCCGGTGCACCTGACGTTCAGCGCCGGGATCGTCGGCTACCCCAACGACGGCCACGACCTGTCCACCCTGCTGCGCAACGCCGACCGGCGCCTGCAGATCGCCAAGCGCGAGGGACGCGACCGCGTGGTCGCGCGGGAAACCTGAATGCGGGACCGGGCCCGTCGCGCTTGCTGCGCGGCGGCGGCGGCACTAGGCTGCGCCGATATTTTGCGGGCCCACACCTGATTTTCCGGCCGCTGCGGCCTCGAGGGGACTAACGACGTGGAAGTGATCACCCGGATGGCCTTCGGCCTGTTCGGCCTGGCCGTGCTGATCGGGCTTGCCTGGCTGTTTTCCAACAACCGCCGTGGCGTCGACTGGAAGCTGGTCGGCATCGGCCTGGCGCTGCAGCTGGTGATCGCCGCGTTCGTACTGCTGACCCCCTGGGGCGCCAGCGTGTTCGATGCGCTGTCGAGCGGCTTCGTGAAACTCCTGGGCTTCACCACGGAAGGCGCGAGGTTCATCTTCGGCGACTTCACCGACCCGGCGAAATTCGGCTTCGTGTTCGCCTTCCAGGTGCTGCCGACGATCATCTTCTTCGCCAGCTTCATGAGCGTGCTCTACCACCTGGGCGTCATGCAGAAGATCGTCCAGGGCATGGCGTGGGTGATCACCAAGGTGATGCGCGTGTCCGGCGCGGAGACCCTGAGCGTGTGCGCCAACGCCTTCATCGGCCAGACCGAGTCGCCGCTGGTCGTGCGGCCGTACATCGCCAAGATGACCGAGTCCGAGCTGCTGACGTTGATGGTCGGCGGCATGGCCACCATTGCCGGCGGCGTGCTGGGCGCGTACGTGATGCTGCTGGGTGGCGGCGATCCGGCGCAGCAGGCGTTCTATGCCAAGCACCTGATCACCGCCAGCATCATGGCCGCGCCGGCGACGCTGGTGATCGCCAAGATCCTGGTGCCCGAAACGCGCGAGCCGCTGACGCTGGGCACGGTGCGCATGGACGTGGAGAAGACCACCACCAATGTCATCGACGCGGCCGCGGCCGGTGCTGGCGACGGCCTCAAGCTGGCGCTCAACGTCGGCGCGATGCTGCTGGCCTTCATCGCTCTGATCGCGCTGCTGAACGCGCCGCTGGTGTGGCTGGGCGAGGTGACCGGCCTGGAAGCCGCACTGGGCCGGCCAACCGACCTGTCGTCGCTGCTGGGCTACCTGCTGTCGCCTTTGGCGTGGGCGATCGGTGTTCCGTGGCAGGACGCCAACACCGTGGGTGGCCTGATCGGCACCAAGGTCGTGCTCAACGAGTTCGTCGCCTACGTGCAGCTGGGCGAGATCCTGCGCGGCGGCGTGGAGGGCGTCACCCTCACCGACCAGGGCCGGCTGATCGCCACCTACGCCCTGTGCGGCTTCGCCAACTTCAGCTCGATCGCCATCCAGATCGGCGGTATCGGCGGACTGGCCCCGGAGCGCCGCGCCGACCTGGCGCGCTTCGGCCTGCGCGCGGTGCTGGGCGGCTCCATCGCCACGCTGATGACCGCCACGATCGCCGGCGTGCTCAGCCACTACGCCTGAGGCCGGCACGATGACGGGCACGGTCGCGGTGGTCGGGTCGTTCAACGTCGACCACGTCTGGCACAGCGAGCGCCTGCCCCGCCCGGGAGAGACCCTGGCCGGCACCTACGCCACCGGGCCGGGCGGCAAGGGCTTCAACCAGGCCGTCGCCGCCCGGCGCGCGGGTGCGGGCACCACGTTCGTCTGCGCGCTGGGGGATGACGCCGGCGCGACGCTGGCACGCGCGCTGGCGAAGGCCGACGGCATCGCACTGCACGCGTTGGAGAGCACCGAGCCGACCGGTACCGCCGGCATCTACATCGACGCGGCGGGCCGCAACAGCATCGTGATCGGCCCGGGCGCCAACGCATCGTTGACGGCCGGATTCGTGAGGGATCAGGTCGATGTGCTGGGCGATGCCGCCGTCTTGCTGACGCAACTCGAGTCGCCGCGCGAGGCCGTGCTCGAAGCCCTCCTTGGCGGCCGTGCCGCGGGCGCGATCGCCATGCTCAACCCCGCACCCGCCAATGCCGAGGTCGACGCCGACCTCTTGGCGGCGTGCGACCTGCTCACGCCCAACGAAACCGAGTTCGCCGCGTTGCTCGCCGCGCACACCGCGCTCCGCCACGAGGCCGACGTCATCGCCACGCTCGACGATGCGGCGCTCCACGGCGCGTGCCGCGCGCTGTTGCCGCACGGTACCGTCGTGGTCACGCTGGGGGAGGCGGGGGCATTCGTGTCGCACGGCGACCCGGGCCGCCACCATGACGCGGCCGCGCACTACCGCGTCGCTTGTGAGCGGGTGCGGGCCGTCGACACCACGGGCGCGGGCGATGCCTTCAACGGCGCGCTCGCCGCGCGGCTGGCCTCGGACGGGGGCCGCGCGTTTGCCGACCACGTGCGGTTCGCCGCCGGCTACGCGGCGCTCTCGGTGGAAGCGCCCGGCGCAGCCGCCTCGATGCCGACGCTCGAGGCCGTGCGGGCGCGCTTCCCGGACGTGGTCTAGCCGGGGCGTCCAGGCCCGCATCGGGACAGCGCGCGGCCCGACGCTCCCGCGCGGCAGCGCGGCAGCGCGGAGCCGGGGCCGCGCCGGTAGAATCCGCCCATGCGCATCGGCCCTCACCTGATCGAGCCCCGAGTGGTCCTGGCCCCGATGGCCGGGGTCACCGACAAGCCGTTCCGGCAGCTGTGCAAACAGCTGGGTGCAGGGCTCGCGGTGTCGGAAATGACCACCTCCGATCCGCGCTTCTGGAACACCGCCAAGTCGCGCCACCGTATGGACCACGCCGGCGAGCCGGATCCGATCAGCGTGCAGATCGCCGGTACCGTGCCCTCGGTGATGGCCGATGCCGCACGCCACAACGTTGACCACGGCGCTCAGATCATCGACATCAACATGGGCTGCCCGGCCAAGAAGGTCTGCAATGCCTGGGCCGGATCGGCGCTGATGCGCGAACCGGCACTCGTCGCCGACATCCTGCGCGCCATCGTGGATGCGGTGGACGTGCCGGTGACGTTGAAGATCCGCACCGGGTGGGCCGCCGACCGCCGCAACGCGCTGGAGATCGCGCGCATTGCCGAGGACGCAGGCATCGCCGCCCTGGCCGTGCACGGCCGCACCCGCGACCAGCAGTACACCGGCACCGCGGAGTACGACACGATCGCGCAGGTCAAGGCCGCGCTGTCGATCCCGGTGATGGCCAACGGCGACATCGATTCGCCCCGCAAGGCCGAAGCCGTGCTCGCGCATACCGGCTGCGACGCGGTACTGGTCGGGCGGGCCGCGCAGGGTCGGCCGTGGATCTTCCGCGAGATCGCGCACTACCTGGCAACCGGCGAAGAGCTGCCGCCACCGTCGCTGCCGGAAGTCCGCGACATCCTGCTCGGCCACCTGCAGCACCTGCACGCCTTCTACGGCGAGGTGTCCGGCGTGCGCATCGCCCGCAAGCATCTGGGCTGGTACGCGAAGGACCGCCCGGAACATTCCGAAGAACAGCGGGCGGCGTTCCGCGCCGTGGTCAATCGCGCGGAAACGCCCGAGGCACAGCTGCGGCTCACCCGCGACTACTTCGACGCACTGATTGCCGGCGTCGCGCCCGACCTCCCGGTCGCCGCCTGAAACCCACCTGCCCGAGCACGCGCCATGAGCGACCCGTCCCGCTCCGCCACCGACTTCCCCTACCTGCACGGCTTCTCGGCCACCGAGCAGGCGCGCCTGGTCAAGCAGGCGCGGCTGGCCGAGTCGACGATCTTCCGCAACATCGACTACACCGGCACACGCCGGCTGCTGGAGGTCGGCAGCGGCGTGGGCGCGCAGACCGAGATCCTGCTGCGCCGCTTCCCCGACCTGCATGCCACCTGCGTGGACCTCAACGACGCGCAGATCGCGGCGGCGCGCGCCAACCTCGGCGGCATGCCGTGGCTGGAGGGCCGCTACGACATCCACCAGGCGGACGCCTCCGACCTGCCCTTCGAGGCCCGCAGCTTCGATGCCGCGTTCCTGTGCTGGGTGCTGGAACACGTGCCTTCGCCCGCCCGCGTCCTCAGCGAAGTGCGACGCGTCCTGGCACCGGGATCGGTGGTGTACGTAACGGAGGTGATGAACGCCTCGTTCCTGCTCGACCCTTATTCGCCCAATGTCTGGCGCTACTGGATGGCGTTCAACGATTTCCAGATCGACAGCGGCGGCGATCCGTTCGTCGGCGCCAAGCTGGGCAACCTGCTTCTGGCCGGCGGCTACCGGGACGTCACCACCGAGATCAAGACCTTCCACTTCGACAACCGCGAGCCCGCGCGGCGCAAGGCGATGATCGCGTTCTGGGAGGAACTGCTGCTGTCGGCCGCCGACCCGCTGGTGGCCGAAGGCAAGGTCGACCGCGCCACCGTCGACGGCGTGCGCGCCGAGATGCGCCAGGTGCAGAACGACCCGGATGCGGTGTTCTTCTATTCGTTCGTGCAGGCCCGCGCGGTCGTCTACTGACGGCAACCGCGCGCGTCACCGGCCAGGGGCATCAATCGCATCGCACTGGCACGGGCCAGGTTGGCCCTGGCGGAATCGATGGCAAGTCCGACGGCGTCGGCTGGCACTCAACGTACGGGGGCCGCGGCCTTTGCCGTCGCGGCGCTCGACTCTGCTGGCTCGGTCCATATCCTGTCCCACATGGCCGACAGTTGTCGCGATTCCCACGGCCACTCCATCTGCTCGGGCGGGATCGCACGCCAGGCGCCGGGCTCGCCCTCGGCCACGGCGAACCGGAACGTGTAGTCCGGCTCCGCGCCCATCCGCAGGTCCGACAACACCAGCCGTCCATCGCGCTGCTCGGCCTTCATGAAGCCATGGTTGAACCAGGCCAGTTCGCGCACGGCCGGCAGTGCATCGATCTCGCGCAGTGCGTCCACGTCCGAAGGGTAGCGGCGGAACGTCATGGGACCGCGGTCGGCCACCAGAGACCGCTCGCCCTCGACGAAACCCTCGGGTGTCATCGCCACCACGCGCCACAGCAGGATGTTGAACGGCATCGGCACGCTGAAATGCGGCGCATCGGCCAGCCCGAGTGACGCAAGTGACCGCGATGCCTCCCGCTCGACCATCGCCTTCGCGCCCAACGAAGCGCCCAGGTACAGCGAACTCAACGCCAACCCCGCCGCCAGCGCATGACCCGCGATCCGGCGCGGACCGGCCCAGCACGCCACCGCGCAGGCCAGCAGCAGCCACACGGTGTAGAGCGGGTCGATGATGAAGATGCTCGACCACATCACCGGCCGAACCGGAAGTGGCCACAGCAGCTGGGTCCCGTAGACGGTGAACGCGTCCAGCAGCGGATGCGTCAAAAGCGCGAGCTGGATCGCCCAGAACCAGCGCCGCGGTGCCTGGGCGACCCGCCCGCCGCGCGACCGGAACCATGCCCAGATCGCCCATGCGACCACGGGCAGCACCAGCAGCGAATGGGTCAGCCCGCGGTGCCAGGTCATCCTCTCGACGGGATCGTCGGTCAGCAGCGCGATGGGCAGCACGTCCAGGTCAGGCAGCGTGCCGAGCGCGGCACCGGCCAGCAGCGCCGCGCGGCGGTGGCCGGATGGCGCGATGGCGGCGGTCACTGCCGCCCCCAGCAGAATCTGTGTGATCGAGTCCATGACGCATGCTAGCGGGGCACCGGGACACGCGCCCCATCCCGCGCGGCTTAACCGCATGCAAACCCGCACTCCAGCAGAATCCGTGAACGATGCGACCCGCGGGCCGAACCTGTATCATGCGCGCCCATCCTTTTATCCCGAT
>CBIHLN010000097.1:0-9470 GCA_966210725.1 uncultured Lysobacter sp.
GTGGAGGCCGACTTGCGCCAGCGCGCCACGCGGCCGTCCAGCGCATCGAAGATGAAGGCGAGCGGGATCAGCGCCATGCCGATCAGCAGGTCACGCACCCCGCCCTCCTGCAGGAAGCGCATGGCCGCAAAGATGGCCCCGGTCCCGCAGAACGCATTGGCGAGGGTGAACCAGTCGGCGAGGTGGAACTCGCGGAGCATCGTGAAGTGACGCGGCATGGGGTGCTCCGTGCTGAGTATCGTGGATCGAGGCCCCGCAGCGTGCCAAAGCCCGCGTGAAGCGGGCAAGTGGACGCGGCGGAGCGTCAGCGTGGAATCGCGAGGTCGTCCGCCCCCAGCGCCTGTCCCGCCGCGCGTGGCGTGGCCTGGATGACCGCGTCGGCGGGCAGCGGGCCGGCGCCGTCCAGGTGTGCCTGTACCCGGTCCAGCGCGGCATACACGTACGGCAGCAGCGGCACGTAGCGCGCGCCGTAGTCCGGCAACGCCAGGAACGCGTCGAAGTGCTGCGCCGGGCCGACCTGCCAGAAGCGCACGTCGCGCCCCGCCTGCCGGGCCATTGCCACGTACGGGGCGCTCGACAGGACCATCGGGATCAGGCCGTCGTCGCGGCCGTGCACCACCACCACCGGCAACCCCTCACGGGGCGGCGCGGCGCGCAGGGCATCGATGCCCGCACGCACGCGCAACGCATCCTCGCCATCGCCGGTCGCGAGCTGGCGCAGGCACATCAAGCCGGGGAATGTCGGATCCGCCGCGTTCGCATCGGGTCCGGCCATCAGCGTGTCGACGATCCCCACGCCGGCACCCGGCGGGACGCCGCTGCCGTCGGCCCACCACGCGGCACGCTCCTGCGCCGTCGCCACGCGCGGAGCCATGCCCTCGTCCAACGCGGAAAACCCGTAGCCGCACGCATGCGCGCCGACACCGAAGCGCCCGTAGGCGGATGCATAGGTCACCGCCACCGCGCGCCACAGGTCGAAGCCGACCGACAGCGCGCCGGCACGCAGCGCACCGTCGGTCCAGCCGGTCTCGCGCAGCTGCGCCAGTGCCGACGTGGCCTGCGCGGCGGTGTCGTCCCCGTCGACCAGACCCGCCGCCTTGAGGCTGGCGCATCGTGCCGTCCACTGCGGCACCGCCTGCGCCGCAAGCGGCGGCTGCGGCAACGGCGCCAACGAGGCGTCGAGCAATGCGCATGGCATCAGCAGCGCGGCCTGCGTGGCGTAGTCGTACAGGCCGGTGCCGCCGGTATGGATGCTGGGTTCGCCGGCGACCACGGCATCGAGCCAGTCGCCGTCGAGCTCCGCCGCGCGCAGCGCCGCGCCACCGCCGTTGGAGATGCCCACGGCAATGACACGTGTGTTGTCGAAAGTGAAAGGCGCCGCCTGCGGCACCGCATCGTCGAGCGCCCGCAGCGCGAACTGCGCGGCCTGCCGGACATGCCGGCCCCAGTCCGCTTCCGGGTTGTCGCCGGAGTGCGCGTGCTTGACCGCCACGCCGCGCACGCCGGCGCCACCGGCTGGCGCATCCGGCGCAAAGGCGAGGCCGCCGTCCGCCGCCGGTGCGATTCGGCCATCGACCGCGACGCCCTGCCCCGCGTCCAGGTCGAAGTAATCCGTTCCCGCGCCCTTGTCGGTGTACGCCACCGCGCAGCCCTTCGGCAGGCCCCACGCACCGGCCACCGCGATGGCACCATGCACGCCGCGCGAGCCGGATGACGCCGTCACCACCACGCAGCGGCGTTCGCGGTCGAACGCATCGGGCACCTGCACCAGCACGCGGTGCGGATGGCGGGCACCCTCGAACTTCGCCAGCGCGGTGAACTCGCGCCCCGGCACGTCGGCCACGCTGCCATAGACCGATCCATAACCGCCCCCGGCGGACAGGTCGGCGATGCCGCGCCAGTTGCTCCAGATCGCGCGCCGACGCAGTTCCACCGGAGTGGGCGCCGCCGGGTCGGCGAACGCGGGTGGCGCCATGGCCTGCAGGCCGGCCAGTCCGAGCCCCGCCGTCAGCAGGTCGTCACCGTCGCGGTGCGTGGTCGCCTGCAGTCGCTCGAAGTCGGGCACGGGCTCGGGTCCGGTGGGAGCCAGGCCGGCGCATCCCGGGAGGGCGAGCACGAGGCCTGACAGCAGTGCGGCGGCAAGCGCGGGCCGGAGCGCGCGCACGGTCGGGTGGGTGGTCGTCATCGCGGCAGCCTAGCAAGCCACTGCGCGCGACCCATCGTACTTTCGTACCACGCCGGCACCGCGCGTGCCGGCCCGCGCGCTTGGTAGGCTGCCCGGATGCCCACGTTGCTGATCGCCGACGACCACCCGCTGTTCCGCACCGCGCTGCGCCATGCCGCGGTCGAAGCGGTGGCCGACACGGCGATCCAAGAGGCTTCCACGCTCGATGAGGTGCTCGCGGCACTGGAAGCCACGCCGGGCATCGACCTGGTGCTGCTGGACCTCCACATGCCCGGCAACCATGGCCTGGCCGGGCTGGCGGCGATCCGTGCGCAACACCCCGGCGTCGCGGTGGTGGTGGTGTCGGCCAACGACGACCCGCGGGTGGTGCGACGCGCGCTCGACCACGGCGCCGCCGGCTACCTGCCCAAGAGCACCGGCCTGGACGACCTGCGCGATGCCATCCGCGCGGTACTGGCGTGCGAGCAGTGGCTGCCGCCGCCGCTTCGCGCATCCGTGTCCAGGACGCAGAGCAGCCGCGCCGATGCCGACCTGGCCGCACGACTGGCGCGGCTGTCGCCGCAGCAGTTCCGCGTCCTGACACTGGTCGCGCAGGGCCTGCTCAACAAGCAGATCGCCGACCGCCTCGACGTCCAGGAGCGCACGGTGAAGGCGCACCTGTCGGCGATTTTCGAGCGCCTGGGCGTGCGCAACCGCACCCAGGCCGGCGTCGTGCTGCGCGAGCTCGAGCTCAGCGACCCGGCGCGGCAGATGGAAGGCTGAGCCGGTATCAGCTGCTGCGCAGCGCCGTCCCGTGCGCGACACCATGCCGTTGCAGGAGCGACGTGCGTCGCGACCCTCGCCGGCGCGTGTACTGACGCGGTCGCGACTTACGTCGCTCCTACCAGAACTTTGCGCCCTGTAGGAGCGGCTTCAGCCGCGATCGGGCCGGGACGCGGGCGGATGACTCCGGTTCGCGGCTGAAGCGCTCCTTCAAGAGATAAAGCCGGGCGTCACCAGGCCGTCGCTTCACCGCGTGCCTCGCGTGCCGCCAGCAACCGGTCCAGCACCGACTTCAGCGCCAGCGGCTTGATCGGCTTGGGCAGCAGCGCATGCCCCGCCTCCAGCACATCGCCGCGCACCGTCGCGCCGCCGTCCGCGCTGACGATCAGCGTCGGGCGCGCGCCATGGTGCCGGGCAAGATCGCGCGCCATCGCCACGCCGGTGTCGCCTGCATCGAGGTGGTAGTCGAACAGCCACAGCTCGGCCGGCGCCGTGGCCATCGACCGATCCGCATTTGCGCGGTTCGTAGCGGTCGACACCACGCAGCCCCAGCCCCGCAGCAGCCTGGCGACGGCGTCCAGTGCCGCGGGGTCGTTGTCGACGACCAGCACGCGTGTTCCGCCAAGGCCGCGCGGTGCGGCCATCGCCGAAAGCGTCGCGCGGCATTCGCGCTCCACCCGTGGCAGGTCGATGGCGAACACGGTGCCGACACCGACCCGGCTGCGCAGCGACACGGGCGCATCGAGCAACTGCGCCATGCGCTCGGCAATGGACAGGCCCAGCCCGAGGCCCTGCCCCGGCGCGTCCACGCCGCGGCGGAACTCCTCGAAGATCACCGCCTGCTGCGCCGGCGCAATGCCGGGCCCGGTGTCGTGCACCTCGACGCGCCACCGTCCATCCCGCCGGCGCACGCCCAGCAGCACGCGGCCCGACACCGTGTAGCGCACCGCGTTGGCCAGGAAGTTCTGCACCACACGGCGCAGCAGGTGCGGATCGCTGCGCGTCCAGCCCGCCGTCGGCACATGGTCCAGCCGCAGTCCGCGCGCGGCGGCGATGGCGCCGAACTGCGCGGCCAGCGGCTCCAGCACGTCGGCCAGCGGGAACTCGCGCAGCTGCGGTTCCAGCGCGCCACCTTCCAGACGCGACATGTCGAGCAGGCCGGTCAGCAGGTCGCCGGTGGAGTCCAACGCGCCTTCGATCCGGTTGATCGATTCGCGCTGCGCGGGCTCGTGCAGTTGCTTGCCCAGCGCGTCGGTGAACAGCTGCGCGGCATGCAGCGGCTGCATCAGGTCGTGGCCGATGGCGGCGAGGAACCGGCCCTTGGCCTCGTTGGCACGCTCGGCCTCGCGCTTGGCGATCTCGAGGTCGGCGGTGCGCGTCTCCACCCGCTGCTCGAGCGTCTCGTTGGCCTCGATCAGCGCCGCCTCGGCGCGTCGGAACGCGGTCACGTCGGTAAACGTGGCGACGAAGCCACCGCCCGGCATCGGGTTACCGCGGATTTCGATGATGCTGCCGTCGGCGAGCACGCGCTCGGACAGGTGCGGGGTGCCCGCCTGCATGAAGGCCAGCCGGCGGTGCAGCGCGCGATCCAGCTCGCCGCCCACCGGGGCCGGCGCATGGGCAGGCGGCAGCCGCTGCAACGCCCATCGCGACAGATCGGCGATCGGTCGTCCCACCTGCAACAGCGCTTCGGGGAACTCGAACAGTTCCGCATAGCGCCGGTTCCAGGCGACCAGCCGCAACTGCGCGTCGACCACGCTGATGCCCTGGCTCATGTTCTGCAGCGCGGCCTCCAGCACGCGCTGGTTGAAGCGCAGGTCGGCAGACGCTTCGCCGACGATCTGAGCGACGGTGTCGAGGTCGCGCCCGGCTTCGCGCCGCGCGGCGTCCAGCAGCACGCGGGCCGATGCCGACCCCAGAACCGCCGCGAGCTCCCGTTCGATGCCCGCCTCCGCGCGCGCAGGCACCGGCCCCGTGGCGGGCGCGTCCTGCAGCAGTGCGGCCACCGATTCGCGCGGCAGGAACCGCAGCCCGGCATCGCGCAACGTCCGTGCATCCAGCCCCCGCCGCGCATGCCGTGGGAGATCGCGACGCCAGACCGACAGAAGCACGGTGACGGCGGTACCGACGAACAGGCTGGCGCCCACCGCGCGGCCGAGGCGGCTCCAGCCGGTCAGCCCGAACAGACCGTCCGGGGCCAGCCAGGCCAGCCCCATCGGGCCGGTGGTCTGCCAGTCCGGCGCCACGCCGCGCGCGGCCAGCACCATCGGTACCAGCAGCACCCAGGCCCAGGCCGAGAAGCCGGCCAGCACGCCGGCCACGGCGGCCCGCGGCGGGGTTTGCGGGCGCCATACCGCGAACGCCAGTGCCGGCGTCAGCGTCGCCAGCGCCGAGAACGACACCGCGCCGACGTCGGCCAGCGCCTCGCTGCCCGCCACCAGCCGGCTGTACGCCCACGCCAGCAGCATGATCACCACGATGCCGGTGCGGCGCAGCGCCAGCACCGAGCCGCGCAGGTCGCTGCCGTCGTTGCGTGCCCATGCACCGCGCAACAAGCCCGGCGCGAACCAGTGGTTGCCGATCATCAGGCTCAGGGTCAGCGTGCTGACCACCACCATGCCGGTGGCCGCGCTCAGGCCACCCAGGAACGCGAACAGCGCCAGCCCCTCGAAGCCCTGCGACAGCGGCAGCGCCAGCACGTACAGGTCCGAGGGCACGCTGCCGCCCAGCAGCACGCTACCGGCCTTGGCCAGCGGCAGCACCGGCAGCGCGATCAGCACCAGGTACAGCGGAAACAGCCAGCGCGCGGTGCGCACGTGCGATTCGTCGCGGCACTCCACCACGGCCACGTGGAACTGGTGCGGCAGGATGAACATCGCCAGCGCACCCAGCAGCACCAGCGGCGCGAAGCCGCCAGCGGGCTCGGCCGCCAGCGGCGCGACAGGCGCCTCGGGCAGCGCGCCCAGCCCGAGCCAGACGAAGGCGCCGATCGCCAGCATCGCCGCCAGCTTGAACACCGACTCCATGGCCATCGCCAGCACCAGGCCGCGGTTGTGCTCGGCGGCCGACGCGCGGCGCGTGCCGAACAACATCGCGAACAGCGCCATCGCCAGCGCCACGTACAGCGCGCTGTCCTGCCAGACCGGGGCGACCGGCCCACCCGCATCGCGCGTGGTCAGCATCGCGAAACTCATCGCCACGGCCTTGAGCTGCAGCGCGATGTACGGAATCAGCCCGAGCGCTGCAACCAGCGTGACCGTCGCCGCCAGCCACGCGTCCTTGCCCAGCCGCGTGGCGATGAGGTCGGCCAGGGAGGTGGCGTTGGTCTCGCGCGCCAGCCGCACCAGCCGGACCATGAATGCCACCGCCAGCGCATACAAGACGATGGCCCCCAGGAACGTCGGCGGCAGCGGCCAGCCGTAGCGCGCGGCCTGGGTGACCGTGCCGTAGAACGTCCACGACGTGCAGTGGACCGCCAGCGACAGTGCATAGACGTGGTGCCAGTGGCGGGCGGCGGTCGCCGGATGGCGCTCGGCGTACAGCGCGGCCGCGAACATCACCGCCAGCCAGGCGACGCTGGCCAACGCCACCGCGGTGAAGCTCAGCATCGTCCCCTGCCCGTGCGTGTCATCGAACGTCGCCCCCTGGCCTGCGGGGCATTATCGGGGCAAAGGTGGGGCATGGCGCCCCGGGCTTTTGTAGGAGCGGCTTCAGCCGCGAACCGGAACCGATGTGGGGACGTGGGCAACCGATCGAGGCTGAAGCCGCTCCTACAGGGGATGGGTGCACGTGCTTCGCGACCGGCGCTGGTCCGCGCGGTAACGGGGTCGCGACCCACGTCGCTCCTGCAACGAGCGCGGAGCGCGGCTTCGCGCCGGCAAAAACAAATACAGCGACGGCGGGACAAGCCCGCCGCCGCTGTCCTCCGACCGCTTCGGGGTCGGTCAGAAGTCGTAGCGTACCGACACACTGTACTGGCGCGGCGGCCCATAGAACCCGGTCAGTACGCCCAAGGCCGCGTTGAGATTGTACCCCGTCGTACGGTATTCCTTGTCGGCCAGGTTGGACCCCTGCAGCGTCACCGTCCACGGGCCGCCACTGCGCCACGACAGGCCGGCATTGACCAGGCCGTAGCCGTCCTGGGTGATCGGCTGGGCACCGGTGCGCACGATCTCGGTGGTGGCGACCACGTCGCTCTGGTAGCTGTAGCCAAGGCGGGCGGCGATGTCGCCACCGCTGGACAGGTCGGTGCGGTACTCGACGTTGATCGCGCCGGAGAACTCCGGGGCATTGGTGAACTCCTGCTCGTCGGCGATGTTCTGCCCGGCGTAGAGGAACTCGTCGTACTGCGCGTCCAGCCACGCCAGGTTGCCGGCGATCAGCCAGTTGGACGTCGGCAGCCACTGGTACTCGACCTCCGCGCCGTTGACCGTGCCCGCGCCCGCGTTGGTGAAGTCGCCGAAGAACGCGTCTTCCGTGCCGTCGCCGTCGCTGTCGTAGGACGTGAACACCGATAGCTGGATGTCCTCGTACTTGTTGTGGAACGCGGACAGGTTCAGGAACAGCGTCTGGTCGAGGAAGCCCATCTTGGTGCCGACCTCGAAGCTGTCCACCACCTCGTCGTCGAACGGCTCGGCCGAGCGCGGCACCGCCGTGGCCTGCGCGCGGATGTTGTAGCCACCCGACTTGAACCCGCGCGAGGCGCTGCCGTAGACCATCACGTCGGGCGTGACCTGGTAGTCCAGCGAGACCTTGGGCGAGGTGTTGGTGAAGTTGATGGTCTTGTCGAAGTCCGCCGCCACCACGCCGGTCGGCGTGGTGTACGTCGCATCGGTATAGCCCTGGTTGAAGACCTCCGCGTTCTTGTCCTCGTCCGTGTAGCGCGCACCCAGGCCCAGGGACAGGCGGTCGCTCAGGTCGAACGTCCAGTCCGCGTACAGCGCCACGCTCTCGGTGAACACCGTGCCCTGGGTGTCGCCGAACAGCAGCCCGAAGAAGTTGTTGAGCACCTGGCCGCCGGCCTCGCCGTCGAAGGCGTACAGGCCCATCACGCCACGCGCCCGGCCGCCGGCGTCGTAGTTGGCCTGCAGCTCGTGGCTGACCTGCTCGTCGCTGTAGAACGCCTTGACGTCGGCGATGGTCGCCGGCGTGGTGTCGAAGTCGATGTTGGTCTCGGTGTCGGACTCGCGCTTGGCCAGCACGTACTTGAAGCCCCAGTCGTCGTTCGCCCGCCAGTTGACGGTGGCCGAGGCGCCGGCGATGGAGGTGTCGTTGACGTTGGGCATGCCGTTGCGCACGTCAAAGCGGCTGTCCATTGGCGGGAACGCCGGCACGAAGCGGTTGGGCGCCAGCATCTTCGCGCCACGCACGCCGGACTGGTCGTCCATCCAGTCCAGCGCGAACTGGATGTCCAGGTCCTCGCTGACGTAGGCGCCAAGCTGCGCGCGCAGGGCGAGGATCTCCTTGTCGCTGACCGGCTGGCCGGTGAGGGTGTTCTCGCCGAAGCCGTCGTTGTTGAGGCTGGCCACGGCCACCCGGGCGCGAAGCGCGTCGGTGCCGCCGACGGCCCCGCCCAGCGCGGCCTTGACGTCGAGCTGGCCATGGTTGCCGACCGTGAGCGAGGCGAAGCCGTCGGTGGCGGCCGGCAGCCCGCGCGAGATGTACTTGATCGCGCCGCCGATGGTGTTCTTGCCGTACAGCGTGCCCTGCGGGCCGCGCAGCACCTCCACGCGCTCCACGTCGAACACGTCCAGCAGCGCGCCCTGCGGGCGGGCGATGTAGACGTCGTCCAGGTAGATGCCGACACCCGGGTCCACGCCCCACAGCGGGTCGGACTGACCGACGCCGCGGATGTAGGCGGTGATGGTGCTGCTGGACCCGCGTGCGGCATAGATCGTCAGGTTGGGCACCTGCGCGTCGAGGTCGCCCAGGTCCTCCACCCCGAGGCGGTCGAGTGCCTCGGGGGTGAATGCCGTGACCGCCACCGGCACCTCCTGCAGCGTTTCCTCGCGCTTGCGGGCGGTGACGGTGACCGCGCCGAGCGTGCGCGCCTCATCGACGGCGGGCTCGCCGGCGGCGTTCTGCGCCCAGGCGGCCGGTGCCGTCGATGCGATCAGCGCGGCGGCGATAGCCAGGCTCAGGTGCTTGCGGGTGGTGTCGATACGGCCCATCGCGGTGTCTCTCCCCAGGTGCGCGTCGGTGGCATGTCGGTGGGCGGTCCACGCCGCCATGCCGTGCACGGTAGGTGCGCCCGCGCGGCGCCGCAGTTGTACGTTCGGACAATGCCCGCGCCGGCCCTGCCACGCGGAGACTGCCCCGCACCGAGCCGGGCGCGTGCCGCCCCGCGCCGTCGATGGAGAGGCAATGGCATTCCTGATCGTGCTGGCCGCGCTGGCCTTCCTGATGTTCGTGGCCTACCGCGGCTACAGCGTCATCCTGTTCGCGCCGGTCGCCGCGCTGGGCGCGGTGCTGCTGACCGACCCGTCGCTGGTCGCGCCGATGTTCACCGGCCTGTTCATGGACA
>CBIHLN010000098.1:0-8695 GCA_966210725.1 uncultured Lysobacter sp.
ACCCCCGACCCTCCCACAGGACCGCCCCATGGCCGACGCATCTTCCACCGCGACGCTGTTCTCCCCCGCACGCTTCGGCGACCTGGCACTGGCCAACCGCGTCGTCATGGCGCCGCTGACCCGCAATCGCGCGGCCGCCGGCCTGGTGCCCTCGCCACTGGCGGCCGAGTACTACGCCCAGCGCGCGAGCGCGGGCCTGGTCATCACCGAGGCCACCCAGGTCAGCCGCGGCGCCCAGGGTTACCTCGACACACCGGGCCTCTACACGCCGGAGCAGGTGGACGGCTGGCGCGCGGTCACCGACGCCGTGCATGCCGCGGGCGGGCGCATCGTCGTCCAGCTGTGGCACGTGGGGCGCATCTCCCACACCAGCCTGCTGCCCGAGGGCGTGCAGCCGGTGGCGCCCAGCGCCATCCGGGCGAACGCCAAGACCTTCACCGCCGACGGGTTCGTGGACGTGTCCGAGCCGCGCGCACTGGCGCTCGATGAAATTCCCGGCGTGGTCGAGGAGTTCCGTACCGCCGCGCGCAACGCGGTGGCGGCCGGCTTCGATGGCGTTGAAATCCACGGCGCCAACGGATACCTCATCGACCAGTTCCTGCGCGACGGTGCCAACCGCCGCGACGATGCCTACGGCGGCAGTATCGAACACCGCACGCGCTTCCTGTTCGAGGTGGTGTCCGCGGTGGCCGGTGAGATCGGTGCCGGACGCGTGGGCGTGCGCCTGTCGCCGGTGACGCCGGCCGGCGACCTGCGCGACAGCGCTCCGCAGCCCCTGTTCGAACGCGCCGTGGAACGGCTGGACACGCTGGGCATCGCCTATGTCCACGTGATCGAGGGCGCCACCGGCGGTGACCGTGACATCGCGCCGTTCGACTATGCCGCCCTGCGCCGGCGCTTCCGCGGCGCCTGGATCGTCAACAACGGCTACGACCGGGCCATGGCCCTCGACGCGGTCGCCTCGGGACGGGCGGACGCGGTGGCCTTCGGCGTGCCCTTCCTGGCCAATCCGGACCTGCCGGCGCGGCTGCGCCGCGACGCCCCCCTCAACACCCCCGACCCCGACACGTTCTATGGCGGCGGCGCCCAGGGCTACACCGACTACCCCACGCTGGAGGACGTCCCGGCGACCGCCTGACGCGCGTGCGGCGCCGTCAGGTCGAGATCGGATCCCCGTTCGGCACCAGCACGACCTTGCCGCCGCGGCCGCCCTCGCCCGCGGCGGCCAGCGCATCGGCGATGGCGTCCAGCGGGTACCGGTTTGCGACCGGCGCATGCAGCGAGCCGTCGATGATGCGGGCGGCAAGCGAGCCGAACAGCTCGGTGCGCTGCGCCGGCGTGGACTGCTCGAACCAGCGCGCCAGCCAGAAGCCGCGCAGCGTGATGCCGCGGAAGATCAGCGCCAGCGGCGAGAGTTCGCACAGGCCACCGCCCATCGCGCCGTAGTTGACCACGGTGCCGCCGGGCGCCAGCGCCTGCGCCAGGTGGTCCGTCGCCGCGCCGCCCACCGCGTCGATGCCCAACCGGATCTTCGCGCCGCCCGTGGCGTCGCGGACACGCGCGGCCAGGTCGTCGCCGTCGACCAGTACCGCATCGGCGCCGGCCGCCACCTGTGCGCACGCCGCCTGCCGCCGCACCACGTTGACGGTGCGCAGGCCGCGCGCCCGTGCCAGTTGCACCACGTAGCCGCCGACGGCCGAGTTGGCGGCGTTCTGGATGACCCACTCGCCGGGTTGCAGGTCCACGATGTCCTGGAGCAGCAGCGCGGCGGTGGGCGGATTGATCGCGAGCATCGACAGCTGTACCGGGTCGCCCGCGTCCGGCAGCGGCACCAGCGTGTCGGCGCGGGCGGTGACGTGCGTGGCCCAGGTGCCGATGCCCACCGGCAGCAGCACGCGGGTACCCGGCGGTGGCGTATCGACGTCCGGCGCCACCTCCACCACACGGCCCACCCCTTCGTTGCCGCCCACCGCGGGCAACGGGGGCAACTGGCCGTAATCGCCGGTGATCGTCATCAGGTCGGACGGGTTGATCGGCGCGGCCAGCACTTCTATGCGCGCCTCGCCGGGCTGCAACGCGGGCGGGGTGAAGGCCTCCAGTTCCACGAGTTCATGCGGTACGGGGCCGCGGCGGGCGTAGCGGGCGCGGCGGTAGACGGGCGTGGTCATCGCGATCCAGGGCTCGAAGCGGGGCCTGCAGGCTACGCAGCGGTCCGTTAAGCCGATGCCAGCGGCCGTGCGGGCACCGCGGCGTTAGCATGGTCGCCCCCTCTTCGGGCCCGACATGTACACCGCCTTCGTCACCGCCATCGACTTCATCGGTACGTTCGCGTTCGCCATCAGCGGCGCGACGGCCGGCGCGCGCAAGGGGCTGGACCTGTTCGGCGTGCTGGTGCTGGCGTTTGCCGCGGCGACCGCAGGAGGTATCGCGCGCGACACCATGCTGGGCGCCACGCCGCCGGTGGCGCTGGTGGACGGGCGGTACCTCGCGGTGTCCGCCCTCGCCGGCCTGTTGACCTTCTACCGCTACGACACGATCGAACGCCTGCGCAATCCAGTGCAGTTGTTCGATGCGATCGGCCTGGGCCTGTTTGCGGTGATCGGCGCGGGCAAGGCGCTGGCCTACGGCGTCGGGCCGGTCGGTGCGGTGATGCTGGGCGTGCTGACCGGCATCGGCGGCGGCATCGTGCGCGACGTGCTGGTGATGCAGGTGCCCGGCGTGCTGCAACGCGAGCTGTACGCCGTGGCCGCGCTGCTGGGTGCGGCGGTGGTGGTCTGCGGCGACGCGCTGTCGTTGCCGGCCACACCGGTGGCGGTGGCGGGCGCGGTCGCCTGCTTCGCGCTTCGCTTCATGGCGATGCGCTACGGCTGGCAGCTGCCGGTGGCGCGCGCCCGCACGTGAGCGCGCTCACCGCGTCCCGTCGAGCAGCCCGTGGCGGCAGTGCCAGTCCTCCAGCGATTCGTCGGGGAAGCCGTCCACCTGGACGTCCTGCGGCCCTTCAGGCACCCGCACCCAGTTCGCCTTCGAACCCAGCAGCATGTGCACCCGCTCCGGCGGCGCAGGCAACGGGGTGTCGATGGCCGACGCGTGCGGATGCACCAGCTCCGGCCACTCCGGGTCGAACAGCCACAGCGCGCTGCCGCACCCGGTGCAGAAATGCCGTTGGCCGCTGCTGACGCGGCACCCGCCGTCGTCCTCGCGGATGCGCGCGCGGTACACGCCCAGGTGCTCGCGCCCTTCAACCTCCAGCGTGTCGGCGCGCGCACCGAGGTTGATCGCGCTGCCGCTGCCGCCGGCCGTCTTGCGGCAGATCGAGCAGTAGCAGTGGAGAAACGGCACGGGCGCGTACGCCTCGCAGCTGAAACGGACATTGCCGCAGTGGCACGAGCCTTGGATCTTCATCGCGTGTCTCCTGGTCGGTCATCCATGCGAACGCTCGCGCGCCGGTGCAGTGCGGTGCCGGGTCACTCCAGGCCGAACAGCCGCTGCGCGTTGCCCCACCGGATCTTCGCGCTTTCCTCGGCCGTCAGGCCCAGGCGGTCCAGCGCGTCAACCGTGTCGCCCAGCGACAGCTGCGGGTGGTCGGAGCCGAGCAGGATGCGGTCGATGCCCACGTTGCGCAGCGTCCAGACGAACTCGTCCTCGACCGGCGAATCGGCCAGCAACACCGCGGTGGCGGAGATGTCGAAATGGAGGTTTTCCGCGAAGATGCCCTCGGCCGTGCGCGCCAGCGCCAGCACGTTCCAGAACCGGAAATCCATCCCGCCCATGTGGGCGAAGACGAACTGCGTGTCGGGTGCGCGGAGGGCGAGGTTGAACAGGTCTTGGCTGTCGCCGGCGATGATGCCGGCGTTGTCCGTCAGCACCACCACGCCCAGTTCGCCCGCGCGCCGCGCCAACGCCAGCACACGCGGGTCGGCCAGCTCGAAGCGCTGTGTGTGCGGGTGGATCTTCAGCACCTTGACGCCCTGCCCCGCCACGCGCGCCAGCTCGGCCAGGGCGGCGTCGCCGTCGTAGGGGTGGACGGTGGCAATCGGCACGACCTTCGGGTTGGCCGCCGCCAGCGCGATGATGCGGTCGTTGCCCGCACGCACCTGATCGATCTGCCCTTCCAGCGCCTGGTGCGGTCCGCCGAACCACATCGCCCCGTAGGCGCGCAACTCGACGCCCTCGTCGGCCTGGCGCGCCTCGAATGCGGCCGCCGACGCGGCACCGTCGCGCAGGTGCACGTGCATGTCGAACACGGGCGACTGGGCTTGCGCGGGCGCCACAGCCGTCAGCAGGAGAGCAAGCATCAACACACGTGGCATGGCCGGGTCCGGTGATGGCGGGCCCGGCAGGGTAGCGCGGCACGGCGTGATCGGGCCCCGTGGCCCACCGGCGGCGTTCGCCGAGCCCCTACACCGCGTTGTTACGCTTCGCATCCCGACCGGCCAAGGACTGCTGCGATGCGCGTATCCCGACCCTTCCGACTGACCGCCCTGGCCGCAGGCCTGGGCCTCGTGACCGCATGCAGCGCCCCCTCGGACAGCAGTGGCAACGCGACGGCAGCCGCCCCGACGGCGTCGACTGCGGCCAGTGCCGCTGCGGGTATCGACGCGGACGGGCTGCTGTCCACGTTTCTGGCGGCACATGGCGAAGACATCGAGGCCTGCTTCGCGGACATGCCCGCACCCGAAAGCGGCGCCGACACACCCGACCTCACGGGTCCCGGCCGCGACGACCGCCGGGTCCCCGGACGCGTGGTGGTGGCGCTGGATGCATCCGGATCCATGGCCGCGCGCGCGGGCGGTGCGACCAAGATGGATGCCGCCAAACACGCGGCTTCGGACTTCATCGCCTCGCTGCCGGCAGACACCGCCGTGGGGCTGCTGGCCTTTGGCCACCGCGGCAGCAACCGCCGCGAGGACAAGGCCGCCAGTTGCGCCGCCGCCGAGGCCGTGCACTCGGTCGGCGCGATCGAACCGGGGGCGGTGCAGGCGGCGCTCGATGGCTTCGACGCCCGCGGTTGGACGCCGCTGGCCGCTGCGATACGGGCCGCGGGCGGCATGCTGCCCGAGGGCGCCGGACCGACTGCCGTGTATGTCGTCTCCGACGGCGAGGACACCTGTGGTGGCGACCCCGTGGCCGCCGCACGGGCCCTGCACGAGGGCGGCACGCGCGCCGTCGTCAATGTCATCGGGTTCGACCTGCCCGCCGCCGACCGCGCCCAGCTGAGGGCGGTCGCCAAGGCCGGCGGCGGGGTGTTCACGGAGCTGGACCTAGACCGTGCCGGCGCGCTGGCCGACGAGCTGCGGCGCAGCAATCGCAACTTCATCGAACGGCTGCAGGCGTCCAATGCCAACGCCGGCCGCGTGCTTCGCAACAGCAACCGGACCTTTGCGGCAGGGCTGAAGCTGGGCAACTGCGTGAACGGCAAAACGCTGCGCGAGCGCAATGCCCTGCACCGCTGGACACGCGACCAGTCGCTGGACAACTCGGATGCGGTCGTGCTGGAGGCGGCGCTCAACACACGCCATACGGAGCTCGAGACGCGGGCCGAGGCCCTGGTCGGCGATGCGGATCGCGCCACCCAGGCCGCCAACGACCGCATCGAAGCCGTGCAGGCGGCGCAGGACCACGAGACCCGGCGCTGAGCGCGCCGCCGACCTCGCAGGTGTTTCCCTCAGCCGCCGGCCAGACCGCCGCCCACACGACCCGGCAACGCACCGTCTTCGTCCACCGCGTCCGCATCGTCGAGGTCACCTCGCGGTCCAGTCCCTCACGCGGGTTGGTCGTGGTGGCGTCAGGAGTGGACGGAGCCGGTTCGCGTGCCGGGTCGGATGCATGGGCGTCGTCTTTCCGGGAGGTCGTCATGGTCGGTCCTCTGCAGTGGGGAACCTGAGCCTGACGCGACACGGGTCAAGGCCTTGGCAACGGCCTCGCCGCCTGCGATGTCCTATCCCCGCCAGTTGGCGTGCGTGCGCCAGAACGCCACGCTGCGCGCATAGGCCTCGCGGTCCAGCGGCACACCCGAGCCGCCCTCCTCCACACCCAACGCGTTGCGCAGCATCGTGATCGGCGCCATCGGCGCCTCCTCCGGCTCGGTGGTGTACATGCAGCCGACCACGCCCCAGTCCGCCTCGATGGCCGTGCCTTCCTTCGCCAGCTGGTCGCGGCTGTAGAGGATGACGACCAGGTAATCGGCCACCGGCGGGTCGATGCCTTCGAACCAGCGCACCAGCACCGGCAACTCGTCCTTCGTACGGGCTTCGTAGTCCGAGCGCAGCAGATGGCGGTTGTCGTCGGTGATCGGTATGGAAAGGCAGCGCGTGGACGTCCAGTTGCGGTGCACGTGCAACTTGCAGAACGGCGCGTAGCCGTCGAGCACCCTCAACGGCGGCGTGTCGTTGAGGTGGCGTTCGAACTGCTCCGGCGTGACGTCCTGGATGGTGTTGCGCCGGGGCTCGCGCGGGAACAGGCGCGGGCGGGCGAAGTCGGTGAGCACAATGGACATGCGGGCCAAGGATCAGTGTGGCCGGCCATTATCGCGCGCCAGCCCGGCGGCGATCCGCGCAACGACGGGCGATGGGCCCGCCGGCACGGGTACGCGCGAGACGCGCGGTGGAGCCCGTTTGAGCGCCCCCGACGTGTCGTCCGGTGCGCGCGACGGCAGGATATGAAAGACCGCGGGAACGGCGAGGTGCTGGCACCAACCGGCGGCATGTCCCCCCGCTCGCAGTACGCCCACACTCAACAACAGCGGCAGGTGCGTCGGCACTCCCATCGTTTAACCGGGCCATGCCTCACGCGCATGCGCGCCACCACCCCGCCCTCACGCGAGCACCGGTATAGGGCGCTGTCCGCGACCATCCGCGAACGCCATGGGAGGGACCGGCAGCGGCTGGAACAGGGCATGTGGCGATGGGCACCGTCCATACGCGGGCGGCTCCCGACCTGGCCGTACATGCGGTGCGGCCTACGACACAACGCCCGACCTCCATGCCGTTGTCCTTCACCGGTCCCATGGACCCGTCCGACTTGCCGGAGACACTGCCATGCGCCCCCTTCACGCCGTCCTTGCCGCCGCATCCGCCCTGTCCTTTTCCGTCGCCGCCCAGACCGCCCCCGATGTCGAGGACCTGGTCGGCGCCCGCGCCGCCGGCGGCGAAACCCAGTTGCTGTCCCGCGGGTACGAGGCGCGACAGTCCAACGTGGTGCGCGACCAGCGCTTCACCTTCTGGTGGAACGCGCGCACCGGTCGCTGCATTTCCGTATCGACCATGGACGGCCGCTATGCGGCGATAACCGCCGTGCCGGCGCCCAACTGCGAAGGCGGCGATGCGTCGCAGTCCACGCCCCCGTCGCCGCCCATCGCCGGGACACGTGATGCGCAGTCGCTCGTGCTGGTCTGTTATGGCGCAGGCTCCCGCCCGACCGTGACCTCCGAGCCCAGCTACAGCTGGGACGGTGAACGCCACAAGTGGAAAGAATCCAGCAATCTCCGAAGCGGTACCCAGGGCTTCAACAGCGACGTGCAGATCGAGCTCTACGGCGACCACGGTCGCATCCACCTGGGCCCCGACCTCGTGCCGCCCATCCACTCGGGCGGCCACAACGGCTGGTGGGACCTCACCGACCTGGCGGTGACGCCCGACCGCATCAGCGCGCGCTACCGGCTCAACGGGATGAACCGCCCGCAGCTGACCGTAGACCGGCGTTCAGGCCACATCACCATCGACGCGATGACCGACTTCTCGGGCCAGTGCGACATCGGGGACTGGGGTGCGGGGACGCGACGCTTCTGACACCAGACTGCCGTGGCGTGCTTCCGGAACCATGCGCCGCTCCCACCTGGAGCGGCGCACTCACGGCAGGCTGAACTTACGCATCGCGCGCAGCGGCCACACCGAGGTGAACTTCGCGCCACCCTGCAACCGGTACGCGGCCGACACCCCGTTCTCGACACCCAGCCGGGTCAGCACGTCGCGGCTGCGCCGGAACGACTGCCGTGGATCGTCC
Source organism: uncultured Lysobacter sp. (assembly GCA_966210725.1). Taxonomy (GTDB): domain Bacteria; phylum Pseudomonadota; class Gammaproteobacteria; order Xanthomonadales; family Xanthomonadaceae; genus Lysobacter_C. The sequence goes on from CBIHLN010000098.1 coordinate 8,002, forward strand.
GTCAGCATGAACAGGTTGATCTCCTTCGGGCTGACGTCGTATCCCTCGAGCACGGCAGCGCTGCCCAGGGCCTCGGCCAGCTCGCGTTCGATCGAGTCGAGGAACGTCTCATCGGCCAGCGACTTGCGCCAGAACTTGATCACCAGTTGATATTCCATCGGCCGATTCTAGACGGCCCTGCTGGACTGGCCCTGATAAACCGGCCCCGGGGGGCGCGCCCGACGTGATGCCCTGCCTCACGGCCCGCAGGTCAACAGCCCGTCGTAGGTGCGCTCGGCGCCGTCGGCGCGCTGCACGGTAAGCGTGGCCACGTGCTGGGTGGACTCGTTGCCGGTGGGCTTGGCCGCACCGCGCACCAGAACGACCGTCAGGCCCTTGCCGCTGAGCGTGATCCCGTCCAGCAGGTCGTTGAAGCCCCCCGCCCGGCCGTTGCCCAGCGGCTCGACGTAACCGCTGTTGTTGACCGCGCCGCGGACCATGCCGTCGGGCATCACGTCGGCGCGCGCCACCAGCAGCGTGGCGCCGGTGTCGTCGGCGAAACTGCACGCCAGCTCGCCGGGGATCTCCACGTCGCGCAGCTGCCCCGGCGTCAGCGGCTTGAGCGCGATCTGCGAACCGTCGCCGCCCCGCGTCGGGCCATCGGGGGCGGGGCCCGTCGGCGTGTCCGTCTCCGTCCCGGTGACCGCATCCGGGG
>CBIHLN010000099.1:0-8579 GCA_966210725.1 uncultured Lysobacter sp.
CCCCCAGGGCGCGTCGCCGGCGCTGGCCGCGTTCCTGCGGGGCGTGGAGCGCCGCGGCGCGGTGCTGGCCGAACTCCAGGCCGGCGACGGCCGCACCGGTGACGGCGCCCTCGGCGCGGCCATGCGGGGGTTTGCCCTCGACGCGCGGGACATGCCCATGGCCGACTGGGGCGTGCAGTTCTGGCAGCGGCTGCTGTCCGAGCCGGGCCTGGCCCGGCGCACCGCGGTGGCCGTGCCGCTGGACGCCGCCGATGGCCTCGACGCGCTGGGCAGCGGCCCGCGCGCCGCGCTGCTGTTGCGCCTCGCGGCCGGCCTGTCGGAGGCGGACGCGGCGCGGACACTCGGCGTGGCCCTGCCCAGCTACCGGCTGGCGCTGCAACGCGCCCTGCCGCGCCACGGCGACGGGCGTGCCGACCCGCAGGCCTGGGCCCGCCTGCGCGAGGCCGTGCACCGCCGCATCAAGACCCTGGACCCGGAGCGGCTGGCGCGCCTGGGCCGGCTGCGCGAGGCCGCGCTGGCCGGTGGGCCGATGCCGCCCGTCGCCGCCGCGGCCCCGGCCCCGCCCGCCGCCCGTCGGCCCTGGCCGCGCTGGGTGTGGGCACTGCCGGCCGCCTGTGTGCTGGCCTGGGCGGGCACCTACTGGCCTCCGGTGGAGCGGTGGCTCAACGGCCGCCTTCACCCGCTCGATGCCGGTGAGGTCCGCATCGGCGCGTTGCCCGAGGAGGCGCCACGTGCGCGCTTCGGCGAGACCGCCGGGCTGCTGGCGCATCGCGATTACGGGCTGCTGGCCGACCCCGACGGCCTCGCCGCGGCGCGGGATGTGGCCTTCCTGAGCTGGTTGGCCGCGCAGGACGCCGCCGATGCCCCCGTGGAGCTGGCCCCGATGCCCGATGCCGCCACGGCGGCACTGGCGCCGCAGGCGCCTGCCGCGTACGTACCGGAGACCCGCGATGCGCCGCGTTGACACCGCGACCCGCCGCACCGTGCGGGCCGGCCTCGCCGTGCTGGTGGCGCTGGCCGCCGCAGGCGTCGCCGCAACCCCGGCGGTGTTGGACGATTTCCGCGAGGTGCTGCCGCAGCTGCAGCCCGATCGCCGCGCCGAGCTGCTGGAGCGCGCGACGCAATGGCAGGGGCTGACCGCCGCCCAGCGCGAGGCCTTCGCGCAGCGTGCGGCGGCATGGGACGCGCTGCCGCGCGCCGAACGCGATGCGCGCCGGCTGGACTACCGCGCCTGGCAGGCGCTGACCCCGGACGAACGGGCACGCCTGCAGGCGCTGGCGGCCCGGTTGCGTGCGTTGCCCGGGGACGAGCGGGCCGCGTTGCGCGCGCGGTTCGATGCCCTGGACAGGAGCGAGCGGCACGGCTGGCGGCTGGGCCCCGCACTGGGCGCCGATTACCCGGCGCTGCAGCCGCTGCTGGCGCAGGTGCCGGCTGCGCAGCACGCGCCGCTGCTGCGGGTGCTGCGTGAGCTCACGCCGGTGCAGCGCCGCGACCTGGGCATGCTGGTGTACCGCACCCCACCGCAACAGCGCGACGTGCTGCGGCGCGAATTGCTGTCCACGGCGGCCGGCCAGCGCGACCGCTGGCTGAGGCAGCGGTTGGGGCGGTAACCCGGGTTGTTGGCCGGGGCCGGGGGTCAGGCCCAGGGTTGAGGCCGAAAGGACCCCGGAACGAGCCCCGTTAGCCGCTCATCCCGGCCCCACGCGCATGACCCGGCGCGTTGCCGTGAAGCGGCCGCCGAAGCGCGCCATGCCATCGCCACGCAGCCGCGGGGCGTGCTCGCGCAGGTAGGTGTCCAGCGCGTCGCTGTCGACCAGCCGGTACTGCACGCTCAACGCCACGCGGCCGACGGCGGCCGGCGGGTCCAGCACCTCGTGGACCTGCGCCCCGGTGAAGCCGGGCAGGGCCAGGATCTCGCGCACGTGGCCGTCCAGCCAGGTGCGGTAGTCGGCTGCGATGGCGGCATCGAGGTCGAGGTTGACCTCGTACACCACCGCGCTCATGCCGACACCACGCCGGCCAGCACCGCGTACATCGCCGCCAGCGCCACCAGCACGAAGTACAGGTTGCCCAGCACCACGTACTTCACCAGCGTCAGCAGCCAGCCCTGGCCGTAGATGCGCTTCTGCATCAGCAGCAGGTAGACCGGCAGCCAGCACCACAGGGCGAACTCCAGCAGGCCGATGCCACGGCTGGCCCAGGCCGAGTGCGCGGCGACCGCGCCGTCCGCCGCCGCCAGCAGGAACTGCACGAGGATGGTGAGCACCAGGAAGACGTGGCTGTACAGCGCCACCACCAGGTGCTCCAGGTAAAGCCGCGCGCTGAAGAGGTAGAACACCTTCAGCAGCAGCGCGAACACCGGCACCAGCAGGAACAGCGCCGTGGGCAGCGCCTGCATCATCGATTCCTTGAGCAGGTCCGGGTTCTGCTGCAGGCGCGGGATGTTGTCCTGCGCGCGGCCGACCTTGCGGTTGAGCCAGTCGTTGGCGAAGTCCGGCCACCACGCGACCGTCAGCGGGTTGTCCACTGGATGCCAGCGCTCGCCGTTGAAGCGCATCACCCACTCCTCGTCGTCCGCCTCGCCGGCATCCCCGGGCGTGGCATCGGCGGCGGCGGCGGCCGCGTCGGCCGCGGACGGGGCCGGTGTGTCGCCGGCCTTGGCGGCCTCGCGCAACTGGGCGATGCGGTTGCCCGCGGCGCCGCGGATCGCGACCTGCGCGGTGACCAGGCCGCGGTCCACGCCCGGGACCGGCACGCTGTCCACCGATGCGCGCGCCGCCTCCACCTCCGCCAGCGCCGCGTCGCGGATGCGGATCACCTCCTCGCGGGTCGTCGCCGCCTCCAGCTGCCGCGCCAGTCCGACATCCACGCCGGCCACGGTCGGCGTGCCGCCGTCGGTGACGATCGGGCTTTCACCGAACGACACCGTGTACTGGCCGACGAAGAACGTCAGCAGCGTGGCGACCACGAAGATGCGCAGCGGCGCGATGTAGCGCGCACGGTGTCCGGCGAGGTAGTCGCGCGCCACGCGGCCCGGCGACAACAGGTCGCGCAGCGTGCGGAACACGCGGCCGTCCAGGTGCCAGAACGACTCGAACACCTCGACGATCGCGTGGTGCGTGTCGCGGATCGGATTGACCGCCGACTGCCCGCAGCGGTGGCAATAGCCGCCCTGCAGCGGGGTCGCGCAGTTCTCGCAGTGCGTCGGCGTGTCGTGTGCGTCCATGTGTTCCCCCGATCCCCTTGCAAACGCGGCGTGGTCGACGCCGCCGGCCGGCGCGGCGTCGGGCCGGCAACGGGCGGCTAAGATAGCGGCCCGCCGCGACCCGGCGCCAGCGCGCGACAGCGGTTCGCGCGCGGCCGCAGTCGCCAGGTGCTTTCCATGAGCCCTCCCATGCAGGCGCCCGCTGCGCCGACGCCGCACCTGCGCGGCGAGCTGCGCGGCACCGCGTGGCTGGCGGCGCCGCTGATCGCCGGGCACGTCTCCACCGGCCTGATCGGGTTCGTCGACAGCGTCATCGCCGGCCACCACGGCACCACCACGCTGGCGTCGGTGGCCGTGGGCACGGCGCTGTTCTGGCTGGCGATGATGGTGCCGATGGGCACGCTGATGGCGCTGCCGCCGTCGGTGTCGCAGCTGGACGGCGCGGGCCGCCGCTACGAGATCGGCCCGCTGTTCCGACAGGCGCTGTGGCTGGCCGCGGCGCTGGGCGTGGCGCTGTTCGCGCTGCTGTCGCTGCTGGTGCACGCGATGGGCCCGATGGGCATCGCCGCGGAGATCCGGCCCGGCGCGACCGACTTCCTGCACGGCATCCGCTGGGGCGTGCCGGCACTGACGTTCTACTACTGCATGCGCTACCTCAGCGACGGCCTGCACTGGACCCTGCCAACCATGGTGCTGGGCTTCGGCGGCCTGCTGCTGCTGGTGCCGCTGGGCTGGGTGTTCACCTTCGGCCGGTTCGGACTGCCGGAGATGGGCGCGGGCGGGCTCGGGCTGGCGTCGGCGATCATGCTGTGGACGCAGGCCATCGTCTTCGCGCTCTACCTGCGGCGCTCGCGCCGGTTCGCCGACCTGCGCCTGTTCGACGGCTTCCTCACGCGTCGCAACCGCCCCGACGGCGCGCGCATTCGCGGGCTGCTGCGCACCGGGCTGCCGATCGGCGTGACGGTGACGATGGAGGGCAGCCTCTTCATCGTCACCGCGCTGCTCATCGGCCGGCTGGGCGAGGTGCCGGTGGCCGCGCACCAGATCGCGATCAACGTCGCCGCGCTGTGCTTCATGGTGCCCTTCGGGCTGGCCGAGGCGACCACGGTGCGCGTCGGGCACGCGCTCGGACGCGGACTGGGCTCGACCGGCGTGCGCCGCGCCGCCCTGGCCGGCCTGCTGCTCACGCTGGGCACGCAGGCGCTTTCGGGCCTGGGGCTGCTGCTGGGCCACGACCACCTGGCCGCGCTGTACACCCGTGATGCCGCCGTGGCGGCGCTCGCCGGGACGCTGCTGCTGTATGCGATGGCCTTCCAGTTCCCCGACGGCGTCCAGGTGCTGTCGGCCGGCGCGCTGCGCGGGCTGCGCGACACGCGCGTGCCGATGGTGCTGGCCGCGCTGGCGTACTGGGGCATCGGCATGCCGCTGGGCGCCGGGCTGGGGCTGGGCGTGCCCGGCCTCGTCGAGCCCATGGGGCCACCGGGCATGTGGATCGGGTTGATCGCCGGGCTGACGGTGGCGGCCGTGCTGCTGGGGCTGCGCTTCGTGCGCGCCAGCGCGCCCGGGCACCTGCCGCCGCCCGTCGCGCCCCCCACGCACGCCTCGACTGAAGCCGCGGTGACCTCTGGCGGATGAAACCCCCCAGGCCAGCGGGTACGCTGGCGACCGCACACGAACGCTGTTCCGGAGTACCGCCCGACATGAACGACACCCCGCGCCGCGGCCCGATCGCCCGATTCTTCGTGGGCCTGTGGGATGCGATGAACTTCACCCGCCGGCTGGTCTTCAACCTGCTGTTCTTCGCACTGCTGCTGCTGATCCTGGCCGCCATCGGCGCCGGCGACCGCACCCAGCCGCTGCTCAACGACACCACGCTGGTGATCGCGCCGGAAGGCGCGCTGGTGGAGCAGTACACCTCCGACCCGGCCAGCCGCGCCTTCGCCCGTGCCATGGGCGGCGACGCCGGCGAAGTGCAGCTGCGCGACCTGCTGCAGGCGCTGGACGCGGCCGCCGAGGACGAGCGCATCGATCGCGTGCTGCTGCGCCTGGACGGCCTGGGCGGCGGCGGCATGGCCTCGCGCCGCGAGCTGGCCGCGGCCGTCGCGCGGCTGCGCGAATCCGGCAAGCAGGTCGTGGCCGCCAGCGAAATGATGGGCCAGGGCCAGTACCTCATCGCCGCGCAGGCCGACGAGGTCTACCTGGACCCGATGGGCGGGCTGTTGCTGGAAGGCCTGGACCGCTACCGCCAGTACTACCGCGAGGGTCTGGAGGACAAGCTCGGCGTCGACGTGCACCTGTTCAAGGTCGGCGAGTACAAGTCCGCCGCCGAGCCCTACGTGCTGGACGCCGCGTCGCCGGAATCCAAGGAAGCCGACCTGTACTGGATGAACGACCTGTGGTCGCGCTACCTCGGCGATGTCGCCACCGCGCGCGACGTCCCGGCCGCGCAACTGGTGGCCAACATCCAGCAGCTGCCCGAGCAGATCGAGGCCGTTGGCGGCGACCTGGCGCAGCTGGCGCTGCGGCAGAAGCTGGTCGACGGCCTGAAGACGCGCGAGCAGGTCGACGAGCTGATGATCGAACGCGGTGCCGCCGATGAAGACGCCGAAGGCGGCTTCCGCCAGGTGTCGCTCGACGGCTACCTGGCCCACATCAACGGCGAGCCGTCGCCGGCCGACCGCCGCCCGCAGGTGGCCGTGGTCGTGGCCGAAGGCGCGATCACCGGCGGCGAGCAGCCGCGCGGCACGATCGGTGGCGAGTCCACCGCCGCGCTGCTGCGCGAGGCGCGCGACGATGCGCAGGTGAAGTCGGTCGTGCTGCGCGTGGATTCGCCCGGCGGCGAGGTGTTCGCCTCCGAGCAGATCCGCCGCGAGGTGGTGGCGCTGAAGGCCGCCGGCAAGCCGGTGGTGGTGTCGATGGGCGACCTGGCCGCGTCGGGCGGCTACTGGATATCCATGAACGCCGATCGCATCTACGCCGACCCCTCGACGATCACCGGTTCGATCGGCATCTTCGGGCTGATCCCGACCATCCCGCGCACGCTGGAGAAGATCGGCGTGCGCACCGACGGCGTCAGCACCACGCCGCTGGCCGGCGCGTTCGACATCACCCGCCCGCTGGACCCGGCCGTGGGCGGGATCATCCAGTCGGTGATCGAGAAGGGCTACCGCGACTTCACCGGCCGCGTGGCGCAGGCGCGGGACCAGAGCGTGTCGCAGATCGACGCGGTCGCACGCGGCCGGGTGTGGAGCGGCAAGCAGGCACTGGAGCGCGGCCTGGTCGACGAGCTGGGCGGCCTGCAGGCGTCGATTGCCGACGCCGCGCGCCGCGCCGAACTGGGCGAGGAGGGCGACTACGCGGTCCGCTATGTCGAGAAGGTCGCCACGCCGTTCGAGCGTTTCTTCACCGGCTTCGCCGAGAGCCGCATCGGCGGCGCGTGGCTGCGCGAGTCGGATTTCGCGCGTGGCCTGCTGGCACGCTTTGCCCCGCAGATGGCCGACGACCTGCGCTTCCTGGAAAGCGCGCTGCAGCCGGTCCCGGGCAAGCCCGTGAAGGCCCTGGCGTACTGCTTCTGCGGGCTGTAGGCCACGACGCCGGCGGCGACTCGCAGGCGCGCGACGGCACAACGAAAAGCCCGGCATTGGCCGGGCTTTTTCTTTGCGCGATCGTGAGACGTGCGCGGCAGCGTGGGATCAGGGCGGGTCGATCGTTGCGCGGGTCCGTTCGGCCGCATCGCCCACCTTGGTCTCGACATTGCGCACGCGCTCGAGCGGGGTCTGGTAGCCGTCGCCGTCGAGGGCGTCGCCTCCGGCCGCCTGCGATTCGATGGCCTCCGCCGCGGCGGCAGGTGATTGCCCGATGTCGGCCGCGTCCATTGCCGCGGTCGCGGTGGAGGGCGACGTCGTGGCGGCCGTCCCGGCCTGCGGCTCGGGTGGCACTTCCGGATCGGGCGCCTGCGGCTTTCGGCACCCGCCCAGTGCGATGGCCAGTGCCATCGATGTCACCAGGACGGTCCTCGCGACGGCGTCGCGGCGGGCACGTGTCGTCGGTCGCGGCCGGGGCAGTGAGCGGGAGCGGGTCGTCATCGGCGTCCTCCTGTGCGGGTGCGCGGCTATGCTACGCCGGGCCGCGTGCAGGCATCCGGATGCGGCGGACGACACAGGAGCACGGCATGGACCCACGACGCTGGCGGCTGGACGGACACCTGGCGCTGGTCACCGGCGGCAGCGCCGGCATCGGCCGCGCGATCGCGCGCGAGCTGCTCGGCTTCGGCGCTGACGTGCTGCTGGCCGCGCGCGATGCGGCCGGGCTGGAGTCGGCGCGCGCCGAACTGTTGGAGGACTTCCCCGAACGCGAGGTGCAGGTGTTCGCCGCCGACGTCGCCGACGAGGAGCAGCGGCGCGACCTGCTCGACTGGGTCGAGGATTTCGGCGAAGGCCTGCACATCCTGGTCAACAACGCCGGCAACAACATCAGCCGACCGGCCACCGATTACAGCGACGCCGAGTGGCGCGGCATCTTCGAGACCAACGTGTTCTCCGCGTTCGAGCTGTCGCGCTACCTGCATCCGCTGCTGACGCGGCACGCGGCATCCAGCATCGTCAACGTCGGCAGCGTGTCGGGCCTGACCCACGTGCGCACCGGCGCGCCGTACGGCATGAGCAAGGCGGCGATGCACCAGATGACGAAGAACCTCGCGGTGGAATGGGCCGAGGACGGCATCCGGGTCAACGCCGTGGCGCCCTGGTACATCCGCACGCGGCGCACGTCCGGCACGCTGGCCGATCCAGACTACCTGGACGAGGTGCTGCTGCGCACGCCGCTGGCGCGCATCGGCGAGGCCGAGGATGTCGCTGCGGCCGTGGCGTTCCTGTGCCTGCCCGCGGCGGGCTATGTCACCGGCGAATGCATCGCGGTGGACGGCGGGTTCCTGCGCTACGGGTTCTGATCCGGCGGTGCGGCAGGCGTCTCACGGCTCCCCGTAGCGCAGCCACAGGTCGGCGGTCGCCTCGTCGGCGAACACCCGGGCCTGCAGTCCGGCTTCCCGCGCGTGGATTTCGCAATGCTCCACCGCCTCCAGGCCCAGCGGTTTGGCGTGGGCGATGCGCACGTGCTCCAGGCCCTGCCCGTCCATGGCGGTGACCAGCCCGCGCCAGTGCGCCGCCTCCAGCGGCGGGCCGCCCATCTCGTCGACCAGCAGCAGGCCGCGCACGGGCTGGGCCTGCAGGCGCGCCACGATGGCCTGCCAGTAAGCGAGTGTGTTCTCCAGGCTGCCGGTGCCGGTGACGCGCGCCCTCAGGCCTGCGGGGTGCGGAGAGAACTCGATGTCGAAGCCGGGCGACGGGGTCATGGACGGCACGATCCGGGCGGGGGC
>CBIHLN010000100.1:0-8420 GCA_966210725.1 uncultured Lysobacter sp.
GCGCGGCCTTCGTGCGTGCGGGCGCGCTGGTGTTCGGCGGCGGCCACGTGGTGCTGCCGCTGCTGAAAGCGTCCGTGGTCGCACCCGGCTGGCTGGACGCGGACACCTTCCTGGCCGGCTACGGCGCGGCGCAGGCGGTGCCGGGGCCGATGTTCACGCTGTCGGGGTACCTGGGCGCGCAGCTCGGTGGACCCGCCGGGGCGCTGGCCGCACTGGCCGGCATCTTCCTGCCCGGCTTCCTGCTGCTGTGGGCGGTGCTGCCGTGGTGGGACCGCGTGGCGACGATGCCACGCGCGCGCCGCACAGTCGCGGGCGTCAACGCGGCGGTGGTCGGGCTGCTGGCCGCGGCACTGGTCGACCCGCTGTGGATGCAGGGCGTCGGCGACTGGCGTGACGCGGTGATCGCGGCGGTGGGCTTCGCGATCCTGCTGGCCGGACGCGCGCCGCTGTGGACGGTGGCGTGGTGCGTGCTGGCCAGCGTCGGGTTGGAACTGGCGGTCGCCTGACGCGGAGCGCGGGCGGTGGCCCGGGCGGGAGCGTCTCGACTTTCCAGCCCTCATTCCCGCGAAGGCGGACTCGCGCTTCACTTTTGCGGCGCCGAACATCCATGGACGTCGAGCAGTGTGGTGCTGGCGATGGCACCCGTGGATGCGTGCCGAGGTCAGGATGGATCCTGGCATCCGCCGGGATGACGGCAGGGTGGCCGGGCTTTCTTTTCAGCCAGGCAGGCCTGCGCCGTGTCCGCAGTATCCGGCCTCGCGCTAGACCGGCTGCAGGAGCCGCAGCCCGAACCAGTCGTCGCCGTCATTCCAGCGGCGCACCACCTTGAGCCCGGCGCGCGCGGCGAGGTCCTCGAAGCGCGCGTCGGTGTACTTGTGGCTGTATTCGACCTGCATCGCCTCGCCCGCCTCGAAATCGAACGTGCGGCCATCCACCGTCACCGTCTGCGCACGCTGCGACACCAGGAAGGTCTCGATGCGGCCACGCTCGCGCGAGTACACCGCCAGGTGGCGGAACCCGTCGAGGTCGAAGTCGCTGCCGATCTCGCGGTTCAATCGCGCCAGCAGGTTGAGGGTGAACTCCGCGGTGACGCCGGCGGCGTCGTTGTACGCCGCCTCCAGCACGCCGGTGTCCTTTTCCAGGTCGATGCCGATCAGCGCTTGGCCGTTGGGCCCCATCGTCTCGCGCATCGAGCGCATCAGCGCGACGGCCTCGTCGTTGGTGAAGTTGCCCAGGGTGGAGCCGGGGAAGAACACCAGCGTGTGGCCGGGCTCGCGTGCCGGTTCGGGCAGGTCCACGGGCTGGGTGAAGTCGGCGCACACCGGCAGCATCTCGATGCCGGGGAACGCCTCGGCCAGCCGCTCGGTCGCCGCCAGCACGGTGGTGCGCGAGATCTCGATCGGCGTGTACGCGACCGGATCCTGCAGGCCTTCAAGCAGCTGCAACGTCTTGCGCCCGCTGCCGCTGCCGTACTCCACCACGTGCGCATGGGGGCCGACGGCCCCGGCGATGTCGTTCATCCTTGCGTCCAGCAGCGCGATCTCCACCCGCGTCGGGTAGTACTCGGGCTGGCGGGTGATCGCCTCGAACAGCTGCGAGCCGCGCGCGTCGTAGAAGTATTTCGACGGCAGCCGCTTGGGCGCGGCCGACAGCCCGGCGAGCGCGTCGCCGGTGATGTCGTCGGGGGTGGGTCGGAGGTCGGTCAGGGGAGCCATCGTGGCGGTCGTCACAGCGTTCATCGCGTCCTGTCGCTCAGGTCCCTGGCCAGCCGCAGGCCCGAGAACTGCCAGCGGTCGGGGGGGTAGAAGAAATTGCGGTAGCTGGCGCGCACATGGCCGGGCGGGGTGGCGCAACTGCCGCCGCGCAGCACCCACTGCCCGCACATGAACTTGCCGTTGTATTCGCCCAGCGAGCCGGGCAGCGGGCGGAAGCCCGGGTAGGGCATGTACGCACTGGAGGTCCACTCCCAGACCTCGCCGAACAGCTGGCGCATGCCACCGCCTGCGGTGGCCCCGCGCGGGTGCAGGCCGCCGGTGTCGTCGGCGAAGTGGCCCTCGACGGCGTGCCCGCTGGCCGCCGCCTCCCACTCGAATTCGGTCGGCAACCGCGCCCCCGCCCAGCGGGCGTAGGCGTCGGCCTCGAAGTAGCTGATATGGCAGACCGGCGCATGCGGGTCGATCTCGCGCATGCCGCCCAGCGTGAACTCGCGCTGCAGGTCCTCGTCCCAGTACAGCGGACGCGACCAGCCGTCGCGCTGGATACGCGAGAAGCCCTCGCTCATCCACAGGGCCGCGTTGCGGTAGCCGCCGTCCTCGATGAAGGCGCGGTACTCGGCGTTGCTGACCGGGCGGCTGGCCAGCGCGTGCGCCGGCACCAGGGCGCGGTGGCGCGGGGATTCGTTGTCGTAGGCGAAGGCCGACGCCTGCGGCCACGCGGGCGCGCCGGCTTCGACGATGCGTTCGTCGGACTCGATCCAATCCATGGGCGTCTCGCGGCCCGCTGCCACCGGCAGGTCGTCGCGGTACGCGGGCCTGAGCGGGTTGCACCAGAACGCGTGCTTGATGTCGGTGAGCAGCAGCTCCTGGTGCTGCTGCTCGTGGTGGGTGCCCAGCAGCAGCACCTGGCGCGCTTGGGTGTCGAGGTCGTCGCGCTGAAGGCGCTCGCGCACGCGTGCGTCGATCGCGTCGCGGTACTCCAGCACGTGCGACAGCGTGGGCCGCGTCACCAGCCCCCGGTGCGGGCGCGCGTGCATCGTGCCCACGCTCTGGTAGTAGCTGTTGAACAGGAAGTCGAATTCGGGATCGAATGGCGTGTAGCCATCGCGCCCGGCCAGTACGAAGCGCTCGAAGAACCACGTGGTGTGCGCGAGGTGCCACTTGGCGGGGCTGCAGTCGTCCATGCTCTGGACCTGCGCGTCCTCCGGCGACAGCGGCGCGGCGAGCGCCCGGCTGCGGGCGCGCACGCGCTCGAAGCGCGGCGCGAGCCCGGCGGCATCGTCCAGCGTGGGACGCCCGGCATCGGTATCGGCGGCGGGGACACGGGCCAGTGCGGGCGCGGACGAGAGCGGCATGACCGGTCGAGAATACCGGCGCACGTGCGCGCGGTGGTGACGGTTTCGTGATGTGGCGCGCGGCGACGTGGCATCGGCCCCGTCGGCTAGAGTGCGCGCGATGAGCGTTTCCGACCGCCTGCTTTTCGACGTGCCTGCGGGCACGGTCTACCTCGATACCGCGGCGCAGGGCCCGCGCCTGCGCACCGTGCTGACCGCCGGCCATGCCGCGATCGACGCGTCGACTGCACCGTGGCGGCTCGGCACCGCGCCATGGCGCGCGGCCATCGAACGCGTGCGCCACCTCGCCGCCGGCTGCCTGGACGGCGATCCCGACGGTGTCGCGCTGGTGCCCTCGGCCGCCTACGGGCTGGCGGTCGCCGCACGCAACACCCCGCTGGCGCGCGGGGAGGCGGTCGCCGTGCTCGACGGCCAGTTCCCCTCCAACCTGCTGTGCTGGCAGCAGCGCTGCGCCGAGACGGGGGCGGGCCTGCACGCGATCGCACGCGGCGGCGGCGACTGGACCGGCGCCGTGCTGGATACCCTGGACCGCGTGCGCCGCCTGCGTGTGCTGACGCTGCCGCACGCGTACTGGCACGACGGGGCGTGGCTGGACCTGGACGCGATCAGCGCACGCTGCCACGACCGCGGCGTGTCGCTGGTGCTCGACCTCAGCCAGAGCCTGGGCGCACTGGCGGTGGCGCTGGCGCGCTGGCGGCCGGATTTCGTGGTGTCGGTCGGCCACAAGTGGATGCTCGGCCCGACCGGACTGGCCTACCTGTGGGCGGCGCCGCACTGGCGCGTGCACGGCGTGTCGATCGAGCAGCACTGGACGGCGCGGGCCGTGGACGACTGGCGCTTCCCGGCCGATAGCGCCGCGCCATGGCGGGACGGTGCACGGCGCTTCGATGCCGGCGGCATCACCGACCCGCTTCGGCTGTCGATGGCCGAAGCCGCGCTCGGGCAGTTGCACGGCTGGGGCGTGGCGTCGTTGCCGGAACGCTTGGGCGCGCGCACCGCAGCGCTGGTCGCCACGCTGCGCGATGCGGGACTGGAGGCGTGCGTGGCGGACGGCCACGCGCCGCACTTCACCGGCGTGCGCGTGCCCGCGGAGCGGATGGAGGCGGTCGGCGCGGCGCTGGACGCGGCGGGCATCGTCTGCACGCGACGGCACGGCCTGCTGCGCGTCGCACCGCACCTGCACGTGGACGAGGCCGACATGACACGCGTGGCGGAGACGATCGCGGCGGCGATGCGCGGTTGATCGTCAAGCGGCCGGGAAGGAGCGGCGCGGCTCGCGACTTACGTCGCTCCTACAAAGACCAGGGAAGCGGTTCTCCGCGTTGACCGGCCCTGTCGTCAGCGCCCGATGCCGACGTCGATGAAGCGGAGGAACTCCGCGCGCGTGCGCGCATCGTCGCGGAAGGTGCCGAGCATCTTGGAGGTGATCATGCTGACGCCGCGCTTGTGCACGCCGCGGGTGGTCATGCACTCGTGCGCGCCTTCGATCACCACGCCCACGCCGCGCGGTTGCAGCACGTCCTGGATCACCTGGGCGATCTGCGCGGTCATCTTCTCCTGCACCTGCAGGCGGCGGGCGTAGGTTTCGACCACGCGCGCCAGCTTGCTGATGCCCACCACCTTGCCCGAGGGCAGGTAGCCGACGTGCGCCTTGCCGATGATCGGCGCCATGTGGTGCTCGCAGTGGCTTTCGAACTCGATGTCGCGCAGGACGATCAGCTCGTCGTAGCCCTCGACCTCCTCGAACGTCCGCTTGAGGTAGTCGGCCGGGTCGTCGCCGTAGCCGCTGAACCAGTCCTGGTAGGCCTTGGCCACGCGCTTGGGCGTGTCGACCAGACCCTCGCGCGACGGGTCGTCGCCGGCCCAGCTCAGCAGCGTGCGGACGGCGGCTTCGGCTTCTTCACGGGTGGGCTTGGAACGCTCGGCCATGGCGGGGTCGCGGTGGTCTTGGGGGTGAGCATCCTACTCCAGGCGTCCGTCCCGCCAGCCGCTGTGCGGCGCCCAAAAGAAAACGGAGCCGGCAAGCGGCTCCGTTTTCCCGATGTCGCGCCCCGGAGAGAGGGGGGCCGGCAACGCGCCTGGCTCAGCGACCGTCGCGGTCGAAGTCGCCCGGCATGCGACGCTCGATGTGGTGCCAGCCGTCGCGCACGGCCTGCTTGGCCTCGTTCCACTCCAGGTTCGACTTGGCGCGGGTCTTGTCCCAGTTGCGCTCCAGGTCGGTCTCGACATCCTCGAAGCGCTGGCCGCGGTACTGGCCGTAGGTGTCGTAGCCGTACTGGTACGCCGGCTCGTAATCGTTCCACTCGCGGCCCGCGGTGTAGTACGGGGTGTTCTTGTATTCGGTCTTGAAGTGGTCGTGGTACTCGGTGGGGTTCACGGCTTCGGCGATCGAGTCGCCGGCCTTCGCACCGACCACGCCGCCGACGACCGCGCCGACCACGCTGCCCACCGGGCCACCGGCGGAACCGACGGCCGCACCCGTGACCGCGCCGGCAACCGCGCCGGTACCCGAACCGATGTTGTGGTCTTTCTTGACGTCGCTCATTTCGTGCTCCTGATGTTCTGTGGGGGCCGCGCCGTTGTGCGGCCCGGTCCGACAGAAGCTAGGCGCGTCCGCGTTCTTTGCAGGTGAAGGATGCGGTGCGCTGAAACCCTTGTTCATGAAGGGTTTGCGCGCCGCTCAGTGATGTCACGATGGCGTCGTTTCCGCGCGTACGGCTCCGGCGTCCGCCAGCAGTTCGGGTGTGACGGCCGGGTGCTCGCCCGTACTGCTGCCGGGCGCGATGCTGACCGCGTTGTCGCCCGCCATGCGCGCATGGTCGAGCGCATGGCGGGCGCGCGCGAGCAACGACGTGGACGACTCGCCGCGTCTCGACATCGCCAGCCCGATGCTGATGCTGACTTCGATCTGGTGACCGTCGATGCGGAACGGACGCCGTGAGAAGCCGTCGGCCAGGCGCTGCGCCAACAGTTCGCAATCCTCGCGGCGGCCCTCGCTGACGACGGCAAAGCTGTCGGCCTCCATCCGCGCGACGGTGTCCTCGGCGGCGACCAGGCTGCGGATGCGCGCGAGCGCCTGCTGGAGCACCGCATCGCCGATGGCACGGCCATGCGTGGTGTTGATCACCCGCAGGCGATCGATGTCCAGCATCAGCACGCCGTAGCGGCGTGCGCCGAGGCCGCCGAGCTCGGCCCAGGCGTCGAGCATCTGCTCGACCACGCGGCGGTTGAGCGCGCCGGTCAGCGGGTCGCGCTCCAGCGACTGCCGCGCGAGCAGGGTGATGCGGTGGCGGTTGGCGGCGTGCCGGCTCAAGGCCAGTGCGAGGACCGCCGACTGCACCAGCGCGACCATGGGCAGGCCGCCCACGCTCCAGCCCGGTGGCAGCAGGCCCAGCTGGCGACCGGCACCGGATGCGGCCAGCACGATCATCGGACTCCAGCCGACCAGGTAATAGCCGGCATAGGCGGCACCCCGGCGCCACGCCAGCGCCGCGCACGCGAGCACCAGCGCGATGGCGACCAGCAACAGCACATTGCCGGCGACGGGGTACCAGCCGGCGACGTGCTCGCGCCCGACGAGCAGGGCCAGCAACAGGACCCCATGCACGACCGCCAGCGCCTGCACGGCGGTCGCCCCCCACGGCAGGCGCCGGTGCAGCTCGAGGAACCGGACGGTGAACACCAGTTGCAGCAGCACCGCCAGCGTGGCGGCGAACCAGCGCCCCGGCGCGCCGAAGCCGTCCAGCCAGGCCAGCCCCCACATCTCCGCCGCGTCGCCCGACACCATCAACGCGAACACCGCCACGCAGGTCACGTAGCCGGCATAACTCAGGTAGAGGCCGTCCCGGAACACCAGCCACACCGCGAACATCGCCACCGCCATCAGCATCAAGGTGGTGAAGACCGCCATGGTCAGCCGTGTGTCGTGGCGCTCGGCACGCACCAGGCCCGGCACGGTGTCGAGCTGCAGGCGGACCGGCTCGGTCACGGCCCCGTTGATGCGCAGGTAGGCGACCGCCCCGGCGGGCCAGCCGTGCGGCAGTGCCAGCACCCAGCCGCGGCGCAGCAGGGCGGATCCGCCACTGGCGGCATCGCGCACGGTGCGCGGCGCGGCCAGGGGCGGATAGAACACCACGGGCCCCACCGCACGCGGCCCCCGCAGGAGCAGGCGCAGCTCGCTGTCGGCGGGCACCGCGCCCTCGTGGGTCAGGCGCAGCCAGTAGCCGGCCTCGCGGCGCGGCAGCGCCAGTACGGCGGGGGCGTCGCGGGTGGCGTCGGCCTGCATGACCACGGCGGCCGCCGCGGGTGGGCCGTCCAGTTCGTCGCGTGTCTGCAGCACCTCGACCCGCAGCTGCGCCGTGGCCGCCGCGGGCACGATGCCCGCGAGCAGCAGCAGTGCGACGCACAGCGCGCGCCATGGCCTGCGCCCTTGTCCACCCATCGGTCCATCCCCCTGTCGCCGCGCGAGTCTAGCCGCTCGCGCATGCCGCCGCGTGACGCGGTCAGTGCGCGGTCCGCAACCGTTCGGCGAGGTGGGAGACGCGCGCGACCTGGCGCGACAGGGCCGCGCGCAGCACCGCCTCGGCCGCGCAGACATGCACGTCGCTGCGCGCGCGCGTCAGTGCGGTATAGACCAGCTCGCGCGACAACGGACGTGCATCGCGCTGCGGCAGCACCAGCCACACGCGGTCGAACTCCGAACCCTGCGCCTTGTGCACGGTGGTGGCGAAGGCGCTCTCATGCGCGGGCAGTGCCGAGGGGTGGAACGCGCGCGCGCCGCCCTGGGGGTCGGCGAACCACACCACCGGCACGCCCCCATCGTCGCGCAGGCACACGCCCAGGTCGCCATTGAACAGGCGGTGGCGGTAGCTGTTTTCGGTGACCTGCAGCAGCCGGCCATGGAAATACGGGGCGGCACGCGAACCGCCGAGCGCGGCTTCGATGCGTGCATTGAGCACCTGCGCGCCCTGCGGGCCCCGTCGCAGGGCCGTCAGCAACCGCAGGCGGACCGCGGTGGCCAGCGCCTGCGCGGGGTCCCCTGCCTCGGCCAGCGCGCGCCAGTGCGGCAGCAGGTCCGCCGCCCCCACGGCCAGCGGGTCGGCGACGCCTTCATGGAAGTGCACGCCCTGCAGCTCGCCGTCCCGGAGCAAGGCCAGCGCCCGATCGCCGTCGCCCGCGCGGACCGCATCGGCCAAGGGCGCGAGATCCAGCTGCATGGATTGCCGGAACCCGCGCCGAAGGTGCACGCGATGGCCTTCCAGTGGCGCGGCGACCCGGGGCCGGTCCGCGCGCACCGACGGTGCGGCCGGCGCGGCGAACAGATCGGCGGTCTCGCCGCGCAGCCCCGCCA
>CBIHLN010000101.1:0-8248 GCA_966210725.1 uncultured Lysobacter sp.
CACCGCCACCGCCTCCACTCCTGATCCCGATGACGTCCACGGGACTTGTACCGGGCAGCGGGAATACGCTGTTGAAGCCAACAACGTCACCCGCGTACGGCGCAAGCACGAACGTATACATCGAGCCCGGCGCGATCCACGGCGCAACCGAGTGATGCCGGTTGCCCGGCCATTCGCACTGGAATACGCGGAAGTTCGGCTCGGCGTTCGCGCGCACGTACACGCATGCAAGCGGGAACATGGCGCCGCCATGGAACCAGTCCCACTTCCACGACAGCATCACGCTGCCCAGCGCGCTTCCGGCCGGAACGGCAACACTCGTGGTGTTTGCGCTCAGGTCGCCAATCGGAATGCCACAGTTGATGTAGCAGTACGGTGCCTCGGGCTTCCACGCTTTCGCGTCTTTGGAGGCATCCAGGGCGGTACACAGGGCCAGCACCGAAAACACACCGGCAGCAATTTTGCTCTTCATCCTTAACTCTCCGTAGTTGCTTGTTAAATCCATTTCGTCCTGCGGGCCTTACCCGCGGCGGGAGTAGGCCATAAAGCTTCGAGGCGTCGCAAGCATGCTTTGCGGATCAAGACGCGCGACGATGTAGGGCGCAAGATGGCGCGCTGCCGCGGCGCTCGGATGGACGCCTCCGGCGCTTGGGCGCCCTCGGGAGCGCTACTTGTCCGCCCTGGATGGCGCGCTGGAGACCCTGCGCCGTGTGTTCGCCCCAATGGTTGCGCTGCAGCCGGCGCAGCGGCGCGATCTGTTCAAGATGGGCGACAAGTCCGAGACCTTCTGCCGGCAGACGCTGGCGTTGTTGGCGGCCAATCCGCAGATGGTGCCGCCCAACCTGGGGCTGGCCGAGGCGCAGGCCGACCTGGTGGCGCTGGACGCGCTGCGGCCGCGGCTGATCCAGCTGCGGCAGTTGCTGGAGCGCGGCGACGACACCGAGATGGCGCTGCGCAGCGACATCATCGGCGTCGCGCTGGAGGGCTACGCCCTGCTCAAGGTGTCGGGCAAGGGCGAAGCGCTGAAGGGCGCCCGCCGCGAGCTGTCGGCCCGCTTCGCCAAGAGCACCCGCGCCCCCGAACCGGAGGCCGCCCTGGCCGAGTGAGTCACCCGCGACGCCCAAAGCGTCGCCGTTGAGTGTTGAAGCCTGGCGGGTGAGGTGCAACAGCCTCGTCCGCCAGGCTTTTTGCTTTATGGGTGAGGCTTTTTGCCTCGGCGTTGAGGCTCAGAAGGTCTCGCGTGCGGCCAATTGCCTCAAACCCGAGGCGCACCAGCCTGACCGCAGAGAGTTGGAGCCAGACCGGTGAACCCAAGCGCCTCGCCGTAGAGGCTCAGCGCCTCATCGACGACGCTCGCACGCTCAGATCCAAGCGCACGCGCCTCACCCTAGGTGCCGTTATCGCGGCTACTCAGACTCGAACCCCTGTTCTTCCCGCAAGCGCCTCTCCGTACTAGCGCAATGCCTCATCGGCGTTGCTTGCAGGGTCAGAGCTAAGTACTTACACCTCACCTGGGGTCCGTAGTCGCAGCCTCTGAGACGCGGAAGTCGACTATGACCCTGCTCTGCAATCTAGTGCGGTGCAAATGTACTCGACAGCACGTAACGTTACGTTACACTCGCTACATGAGTGAACTTAATGATGATGCCCCTGTCCACGGGTTGGTAGATAGCCGTCGCGCGGCAGCGATGCTTGGCGTCCCTACCAACACCTTTAAGGTGTGGGCAAATCGTTCGCGAACTGCAACCTCTGGCATCGCGGCAGCGATGCCAAAGCCCCTGGCATCGATGCATGGTCAAGTGTATCTGGCCGAGGAAATCGAGGAGTTTGGCCGATTAATCGCACTTAATGCCCGGGCGCCACGCAGTAAGGAGCGGGAATTAGGCGCATATTTCACGCCTGATGCTGCTGCAAACTTGATGGCACACTGGGCGATCCGCGCGTACGACGATACCGTTCTCGAGCCAAGCCTCGGCGATGGACGATTTGCGGTGGCAGCGCAAGAGTTCGCGAGAGCTCAGGGATGGCCGAAACTGGATATCCACGCCTGCGAGCTCGACGAGGCGACGGGGGCGCTTGCCGTCTCCTCGCGGGCGGTCTCCTCCCAAAAGTTGCACGTTGGGGACTTCTTGGCGACTTTCGATCTGCCAAAGTTCGACGCTGTTATCGGTAATCCACCCTATGTCCGCCTTAGGGAGCTCAACGGCAGCCTTCGCCGCAATGCCCTCCAAGCGGCTGAGAAAACGCTTGGCGTTGCTATGGATAACGCCGGTAGCGTTTGGATGCCCTTCGTTGCGAAGGCCGCTGCGCACTTGAAGTCACGCGGACGACTTGCGCTAGTGCTTCCACTTGACTTCACATATGTTCGCTATGCGCGTCCACTATGGGAATTTCTGGGGGATTCCTTTGGAAGGATTCGTATACTTCGTTTCCGAGAGCGTGTCTTTACAGATATTCTGCAGAACGTTTTGATTTTGCTTGCTGAAGACAGAGGTGGGACCACCGACTGCGTGGAGCTTCTGGCTCACGATCGTCTGGCAGACCTCCCCAATGGCCACATCGGCCGAGGCGTTCGCGTCCCTCTAGCTGCGGTGACAAGCGGCGAGCGCGCATTTCAACATGCCCTTCTCCCGTCCAGCACTCGAGAAACTCTCGAAGCCCTACGTTCAAGTACTGAAAGGTCGTACCAGCGCGCCAAGTTCAACATCGGATACGTATCTGGGAACAAGACGTTTTTCCACCCGGACCCAAACACGGTCAAGCGGTTCAAGCTTCCATTAGCCTCCCTTCGACCTACGCTCGCATCGTCACGTCAATTGTCTCGGGAGGCGTTGCGTACTAGTTCAATGTCGCCTTCTTCCTTTCTATGGATGCCTGCTTCTCGTCTTACTAAGGGGGAAAAGGATTACATCGCTGCCGGAGAGGCTGAAGCAATTGATATGGCGTACAAGTGCCGAATCAGAAAGCCCTGGTTCTGCGTGCCGGGCGTCAAAACTCCGGACCTGGTACTTACGACATTCAGCGACTTGCCACGACTCCACCTCAATGATGCAGGCTGGGCCGCCTCTAATAGCGTCCTAGCAGGTTTCATGCGCCCTGGAGAGAATTCACAAGAATTCGTTGCATCGTGGTATACGCCACTCACGCTACTGAGCGCCGAAATTGAAGTTCATTCGCTGGGCGGTGGTGTAATGATCGTCGTACCTAACGAAGCGGACGCGATCCAACTACTCAACAAGGAATCTACGCTGACAATCGACGCAGAAGAACTCGACTCGGCATTGCGTTCCCGGGATCTGTGGGCGGCGTATGCGGCAGGATCACGCGCGATCGTAAGGCTTGTGGGAGACAGCGGCCTCGAAGCGCTCTGGGCCGGAGTAGAAACACTGACGGCCTGGCGAAAGTCCGAGTCTAGATAAGCCCCACAAGAAGCGGCTGAAACGTCGCCCGCGGACATACGTTGACCCCTGCACCTAACAGTCTCAGGAGGGGCCGCTAACCAAATCGCAGTTGGCGGCGCAGCCCTAAGTTACGAAAAATATTCAAGCCAAGGATTTCGCTCCGCGAAAGTTTCTATGCAGCGGTCCACAAGATTGGTTAGCCGCAGATCCACATCACTGACGACCTGAGACACAAGGTCTTCGCGCAACAGCGGGGGACTTTCATCAAATTCCACAAGGGCGAAGGCAAAATGATCGTACCTCCCCCGCTCGGCCTTGTAGGTAGCGCCGCTGCGCCCCGCTATGTTGCCGAAAATACGCGCGTAACGCTGGTAATCAAGACTGCCGCTTAGGTCTGACGGACGCAGCGGCAGCAAGTAGGTATAGGCGAAAACCGCCATGGGGAATCGGTCTTGGAGCGATACCGCTTCACCAATAATGTCCTGCGTGTAAGTAAGGACGTTTTTCCCTACCGACGACATCTGGCTCCGAACACCAATTAGGATGAGCGGACCATTGACAGGGTGGATGACAGCGACATCCACATTCTTGTCCTTGAAGGAGCCATGCACGGGCGCCTCTAGACGCACTACGACTCCCTCTCTACGGGCCGACGCACTTAGGCGAGACTCCAACTGTGTCGCCAATTGCCCATGCAAAACCCTAATGAAGCGCTGAGATCTGACGGCCGCTGCAATACCTTCGCCGTAAATACCCTTCATTTCTTCAAATACGTCTTGCCAACTCATGCCGCCTTCCAAGTGATGGGAAAGAACAGCCAATCCATGGCAAGGTGCAGATCCAACGTCCTTGCGACGGAGGGTCGCAAGGGTATTCGCAAATTAAATTATCGCGGAGCCTGTTGCACTACTATCAATCGTGAGGGAAAAGTTGTTAGCGTGATCTCGCTCAATAGTGACAATTCGACCACTCAGATCTTTACTTTGGAGTTGCGGACCGAGCGCTCCCCAATGAAGCACTGTTGCTCGGTTACCTTGATTGGCTTCAAAAGATGGCGTGTGTGAGATCTCGATGTCGTAGACACCAATCGACGCTCCGTCGATCGTCACTTGCATCGGCTGGATAAGACGTTCTTTACTCGCGGGCCCGCCCCATGCAAGTCCACCAAAGAACGCATCACGAAACCAAGTTGCGGAATTAATGGAATGGCCACCCTGAACAAGAGTCAGATGGCCAGTAACCTTCGTATTTTTACCTTGCGGATGCTGTGCATCAGCGTGTGACAACTCCTTAAACCATCTGTATTTCATCTCATTCCTTTGGTTCTCGGTTAAATCGGCATCGAATGCGGGTGGCATCTACCTACACTCTAGACCGCTCCATAGCGCACTCACACGGTCGTCGGATTCGGCTTCTCCGAATCGATCCTGTACTGCTTCACCGCCCGCGTCACGTCCTTCGCGCTCATCTTCCCCTCCGCCGCCAGCGCCTCGATGGCCGCCAGGGCGATGTAGTGCCGATCCACCTCGAAGTGCCGGCGCAGGTTGGCGCGGGTGTCGGAACGGCCGAAGCCGTCGGTGCCCAGCACGGTGTAGCGCATCGGCACGAACTCGCGGACCTGGTCGGCGTACATGCGGATGTAGTCGGTGGCGGCGATGGCCGGGCCCTGGCGGCCGTCCAGCAGCTGGGTGACGTAGGGCTTGCGCGGTGACTTGGCCTCCGGGTGCAGGCGGTTGTGGCGGATGGCGTCGACGCCGTCGCGGGCCAGCTCGTTGAAGCTGGGGCAGGACCCGATGTCGGCGGTAACGCCGAAGTCCTTGACCGAGCCGGGACGTGGGTCATGCATGCCGTGGTCGAACTCCTTCATGGCCACACCTCAAGCTTTACCAGGCACCGGACGCGGACGATCCTGGACTTCGCGGACCAGCATGCGTGCCAACCAGCGTGTGTACAACCCGGCGCCGACCTTCTGCAGGTGGCTGTTGTCGTGCCAGAACCGGCTTGCATCAAGCCGCTTCAAGAGCCCCCGCCGGGCGTGGTGGACGCATGGATCGGCCTGCATCTGCCGGCAGAAGGCGTACGCGTACGCCAGGTCCTGCGGGCGGGCGGATGCGACGGAGTAGTAGATGACGTTGGCATGGGGCGCGCCCGTAAGCGCGACCAGATGCCGTCTCCTCGCCTCCACGTTGCGGGTCGGAATGCCGCCCCGCACCCGCTTGCTGCGATTGTCGAAGGCCTCGAGTGCTGCATCCATTCCACGGAAGCTGAAGCCGGGAGCGGCTTGCGTGACGGGATCGAAACTGGCGACGGGGACAACCTCTTCAGCCGCCACGAGCCGTGCGGCCGCGCCGACGTTGAACAGGTTCATGGCGGCATGGGACCAGACCGATCGCCACAGGCCGATCCGCTCCTGCCACTCCATGGCCCCGTGGTCGAGTCCGGTGGCACGCCATGCGGTGGACGGCCCCAGGTATGCATAAGCCCTGTCCGAAAATCCGTTCTGGTCCAACCGGGTCAGCGGGCGGCGGTCGTAGTTGGGGTGGATTTCCAGGAGCAGCGTGATTGGCGAGTTCGAGAACCGCGCCCGCGTCGGTGCATCCAGCAGGGCCAACCCGTTGCCCAGGATCGTCCAGCGCTCCGGGTGGTTGCCGCCTGCCACGGCCACCACCAACACTTTGACGCGGCGTCCCAGTTGCTTGGACAGGCTGTCCTGCAGCTCGCGGCTGTCGATGCCACGAGCCGTATAGCTGCCACCATCAATCAGGAAGAACTCGGTGTTCTCCGGGTCGGCCAGCCCGGCCTTGATGTCCTCCGCCAGCTGCCTGGACAGGGCGGCTGTCGAGGCAATGGGCAGGTAGCGCGGAGGCAGGAACCACGCGTACAACGAGGCGCCCACGACGACCAGCCCCACGCAGAACGCGGCGATGGCCACCTTCCCCCGTGATCGGTTGCGGGCGACAACGACCAGCTGCAACAGCAGCAGGCACGCAAGTCCCAGAGTCAGTGCCAGCACGCTAGCGCCACTCGCCGGCCGCGGATCGCAAGGCAATACGGAACGATGCCGGATGGGCACCCGCGTCGCCACTCATCGGGATGAACTGGGCCATCGTTGTGCTGCGCCGCTTCTGTCAGACGTGCAACGGGTTCGGCTTGTCGATATCAATCTTGTACTGCTTCACCGCCCGCGCCACATCCTTTGCCGTCATCTTCCCCTCCGCCGCCAGCGCCTCGATCGCCGCCAGGGCGATGTAGTGGCGGTCCACCTCGAAGTGCCGACGCAGGTTGGCGCGGGTGTCGGAGCGGCCGAAGCCATCGGTGCCCAGCACGGTGTAGCGCATCGGCACGAACTCGCGGACCTGGTCGGCGTACATGCGGATGTAGTCGGTGGCGGCGATGGCCGGGCCCTGCTGCTTTTCCAGCAACTGCGTGACGTACGGCTTGCGCGGTGACTTGGCTTCCGGGTGCAGGCGGTTGTGGCGGATGGCGTCGACGCCGTCGCGCGCCAACTCGTTGAAGCTGGGGCAGGACCAGATGTCGGCGGTGACGCCGAAGTCCTTGTCCAGCAGCTCGGCCGCGGCGATGGCCTCGCGCAGGATGGTGCCGCTGCCCAGCAGCTGCACGCGCAGCTCGCCCTTCTTGGGCTTGCCGGCGTCCTTCAGCAGGTACATCCCCTTGATGATCCCCTCGGCGCTGCCTTCGGGCATGTCGGGGTGGGCGTAGTTCTCGTTCATCAGGGTGACGTAGTAGTACTCGTCCACCTGCTCGGCCAGCATGCGCTGCATGCCGTGCTGGATGATGGTCACCACCTCGTAGCTGAAGGTGGGGTCGTAGCTGCGGCAGTTGGGGATGAGGCCGGCCTGCACCATGCCGTGGCCGTCCTCGTGCTGCAGGCCTTCGCCGTTGAGCGTGGTGCGCCCGGCGGTGGCGCCCAGCAGGAAGCCGCGCGCGCGCATATCGGCGGCCTGCCAGGCGGAGTCGCCGATGCGCTGGAAGCCGAACATCGAGTAGTAGATGTAGAACGGCAGCATCTGCAGGTCGTTGGTGCTGTAGCTGGTGCCGGCGGCCATCCAGCTGGCGAACGCGCCTGCCTCGGTGATGCCCTCCTCCAGCACCTGGCCGGCCGCGTCCTCGCGGTAGTACATCAGCTGGTCGCGGTCGACCGGCTTGTACTGCTGGCCCTTGGGCGAGTAGATGCCCAACTGGCGGAACAGGCCTTCCATGCCGAAGGTGCGGGCCTCGTCGGCCACGATCGGCACGCAACGCGGGCCGACCTGCTTGTCGCGCAGGGTGATGTTGAGCATCTGCACGAAGGCCATCGTCGTGCTGATTTCGCGTTCACCGGTGGACTTGAGCAGGCGCTCGTAGGTGTCGAGCTTGGGCACCTCCAGCGACTGGCTGGCCTTGCGGCGGCGCTGCGGCAGGAAGCCGCCGAGCTGCTTGCGGCGCTCCAGCATGTACTGGACTTCGTCCGAATCCTTGCCCGGGTGGTAGAACGGCACGGCGCCGTCCTTGAGCTGCTCGTCGGTCACCGGGATGCGGAAGCGGTCGCGGAAGAGGCGCACGGCCTCGTCGTCCATCTTCTTGGTGCCGTGCGTGGGGTTGAGCGACTCGCCCGAGGCGCCCATGCCGTAGCCCTTGACCGTCTTGGCCAGCACGACGGTGGGCATGCCCTTGGTGGTGGAGGCCTCGTGGTAGGCGGCGTACACCTTGTGCGGGTCGTGGCCGCCGCGGTTGAGGCGCCAGATGTCCTCGTCCGACAGGTTGGCGACCAGCTGCGCGGTCTCCGGGTACTTGCCGAAGAAATGCTCGCGCGTGTAGGCGCCGCCGAAGGCCTTGCAGTTCTGGTA
>CBIHLN010000102.1:0-7887 GCA_966210725.1 uncultured Lysobacter sp.
AAGGGCGAAAAGCATCGTGGCCGTTGAGTAGTCGCTTGGAGAGCACCCCTCCCCCGCCCTCCCCTGCAAGCAGGAGAGGGAGCACAGGCGACTGACTGGGCGGCGATCCGCGACGACTTCCCGCTGCTCAAGCGCGAGGTCCACGGAAAGCCGCTGATCTATCTCGACTCGGCCAACACCGGCCAGAAGCCGGCCGCGGTGATCGACGCGGTCGACGATTTCTTCCGCAACCACAACGCCAACGTCAGCCGCGCGGTGCACGCACTGGGCACCGAGGCAACGGAGGCGTACGAGGCCGCGCGCGGCAAGCTGGCGCGCTTCCTCAACGTGCGTGGTGAGGAGCTGGTGCTGTGCAGCGGCACCACCTTCGCGCTCAATCTGGTGGCGTACTCGTGGGCCCTGCCCCGGCTGAAGGCCGGCGATGCCATCGTGCTGACGCGGATGGAACACCACGCCAACATCGTGCCCTGGCAGCTGGTGGCCGACCGTACCGGCGCGACCATCAAGGTCGCCGATATCACCGAAGACGGCGCGCTCGACCTGGACCACCTGTACGCCTTGCTCACCCCCGAGGTGAAGCTGCTGGGTGTCACGCACGTCTCCAACGTGCTGGGCACCGTCAACCCGGTGCGCGAGATCTGCCGCGAGGCCCGCAAGCGCGGCATCGTCACCGTGATCGACGGTTCGCAGGCCGCCCCGCACCGCCCGCTGGACGTGGCCGCGATCGGCTGCGACTTCTACGCCATCACCGGCCACAAGATGGCCGGGCCGACGGGCACCGGCGTGCTGTGGGCACGCCGCGAGCACCTGGCCGAGATGCCGCCATTCCTGGGTGGCGGCGAGATGATCAAGGAAGTGCGTTTCGACGGCACGGTGTTCAACGACGCCCCGCACAAGTTCGAGGCGGGCACGCCCAACATCGCCGGCTTCGTCGGGCTGGGCGCGGCCGTCGACTACCTGTCGGGCATCGGCATGGCCGCGATCGATGCGCGCGAACAGGCGCTGCTCGCGCACGCCACGCAGGCGCTCTCGGAGGTTCCGGGACTGCGCATCTTCGGCACCGCGCGGGAGAAGGCCGCGGTCATCAGCTTCCTGGTCGAGGGCGCGCACGCGCACGACCTGGCCACGCTGCTGGACCTGGAGGGCGTCGCCATCCGCTCCGGCCACCACTGCGCCCACCCGCTGATGCAGCACTACGGCGTACCGGCCACGTGCCGCGCGTCGTTCGCGTTCTACAACACGTTCGAGGAGATCGACGCGTTCGTGGCGGCGCTGCGCAAGGTCCGCACGCTGCTGGCATAACCGCGTTCCGCGTCGCGCGAGGGCCGGCACGCGGCCAGCACGTCGTGTTCCGGGCGGTAGACGGCCGTCGCGATGTCGAACATTCCCAGCACCGAATGGAACAGGTCGTCGTGGCTGTGGCGGCCGCGCGAGAGGCGCTGCATGCAGGCGTCGTCCACGTCGAGCGATGCCCTGAAGCCCGGTGACATCCACAATATCATCGGCACGTGCAACTGCTGGCGGGGCGCAATGGCGTAGGGGGCGCCGTGCAGATGCAGCCCGTACTCGCCCAGCGACTCGCCGTGGTCGGAGACGTACAGCATCGCCGTGTCGCGCCCGCGCTGCTCTGCCAGCCGGTCGACCAGGCGCGCGAGGACGGCATCGGTGTAGAGGATCGCGTTGTCGTAGGCGTTGACGATGGCCTGCGTGCTGCACCCGTCCAGACCGGGCGCATGACAGGCGGGGCGGAAGCGCTCGAACTCCGCCGGGTACCGCTCGAAGTAGTTGGGACCGTGGTTGCCCAGCGGGTGCAGAACGACCAGCAGGTCGTCGCGGCTGGCGGCGATACGCGCGTCCAGTCCCTGCAGCAATGCGGCATCCGGGCAGCGTCCGAGGGGGCATGCCGACGCATCGAGGGTGGACGCCAACGACTCCGTGGTCACGCCCGCGCAGACGCCCTTGCAACCGGACTGGTTGTCCCGCCACAGCACCTCGACCCCGGCGCGCTGCGCCACATCGAGCAGCGACTCCTGGCGGGCGATCGCGTGCGGATCATAGTCGGCCCGGCCCACCGCCGAAAACATGCACGGCAGAGACACGGCCGTGCTCGTACCACACGCGCTCACGGCGGGGAAGTTCACCACGTCGTGCCGCGCCAGCATCGGCGTGGTCTGCCTCGCATATCCGTTGAGACCCCAGTGGTCGCCGCGAACGGTCTCGCCGACCACCAGTACCAGCACGCGTGGCCGCCGGGCTGCCGCGGACCCCACCCGGTGCGCATCCGCGGCCACGGGGTCACGGGGACCGGGCGGGGTGCCCTCGCCCTCCAGCGCAGCCCGGGCAACCGATATCAGCACGTTGCCCGGCGTGATGCGGTACCGGAGCCCCGGGTCGGCGCGGACAGATGCGAACAGGGCCTGCGAGGACAGCGCCACGGCCAGCACCGACAGCGCGAGCATGGCCGCGATGAAGAGTGCGCGTCGCCGCGCGTCCTCGCCCCGTGCCCTGCCGGGTAGGCGCACGCGCATCACCATGGCCGCGGGCACCAGGCCCGCCAGCAGGACGTGCAGGACCATGCCCACCGAAAGCAGCTCGCCGGCCTCGCGCACATCGGTCTGGAGCACGTTGCGCACCATGTCGACGTCGAACAGCACCGCGTAGCGTGTTGCAAACCCCGTCACGAAGCCGGTCACCACCAGCACGATCGCAAGCAGGGGGCGGGTCGCGGACCGCCACGCGACGAGACCGAGCACCGCGGCGTGCAGGCCGAACACGGCCACGGCCATCGAGAGCTGGACGCCGGGTGCCGCGCCGCTTTTATGCATGGCCGCCCAGAGCGGCCCGTTGCACGCCACGACGAAGTACGCGCACACCAGCGCCAGCAGCGCTTCGCCCGAGATCACCGGGCGCGCGCGCAGCCAGCCGTACGGCGGCGAGGGCTCCACCCGTTCGGGCGCGGCACCCATCAACCGGGCTGAGTCGACGTGGCCGGCGTCGCCACGGACGCGATGGGCGGTGCCCGTCGACGTCCAGACGGTGGGCGGGAGTTGCGTCATGCGTGGGCCTCTGCGCCCGGGAGGCCGGGCTCGGCGCGGAGACTCGGGCCGGCGGTGTCGGAGCCGGGTCGGAAAAATGTTCCGCCGGGATTAACAGGTCCGCGCGACGCGCGGCGGGCGGTAGCGCGCGGCCCTGGCCACGCGCATGCTAGGCGCCTGCCCGCCCTGTCCAGCCCATGCGCCTGCTCATCGTCGAGGACCATCCGCCGCTGGTCACCAGCCTGTTCGCCTACTTCGAGGCGCGTGGTGCGCGGCTGGACGCGGCGCCCGATGGCGTCGTCGGACTGCACCTGGCCCTCACCCAGCCCTACGACGCCATCGTGCTCGACTGGATGCTGCCGAGGATGGAAGGGCCAGCGGTGCTGCGTGCCATGCGCGAGCAGGGCATCGACACGCCGGTGGTCATGCTGACGGCGCGCGACCAGCTGCCCGACAAGCTCACCGGCTTCCGCGCGGGTGCCGACGACTACATGACCAAGCCCTTCGACCTGCCGGAACTGGAGGTCCGCATCGAAGCGGTACTGGCCCGCACCCGCGGCCGCGTGGCGACGCGTCTGCTTGAGGTCGCCGACCTGAGCTACGACCTCACGACCCTGGAAGTGCGGCGCGGAGGTCGTCTGCTGCACCTGTTCCCCGCCTCGCGCAAGCTGCTGCAGGTGCTGATGACGGCCAGCCCCGCAGCGGTCAGCCGGCAGCAGCTGGAGTACGCGCTGTGGGGCGACGAGCCGCCCGATGGCGACATGCTGCGCTCCCACGTCTACGACCTGCGCCGCAGCGTTGATGGCGACAGCAGGACAAAACTGATCCACACGATCCCGCGTGTGGGCTATCGGCTGGTGGCGCCCGACCATGTCGACGCGCCCTAGTCTCGCCCGCCAGATCACCGTGGGGCTGGTGATCTACGGCATCCTGCTGACGACCGCCGTATTCACCCATGGCCTCCTGGTCAACGAGCACGCCGAGCGGCGCGTGTGGCAGGCGATGCTGGATGCGGAAATGGCCGACGTGCTCGATCGTCGCCGCCACGACCCGGACTTCAGCTGGCGCAACAACGGAAAGCTGGACCTGCACCTGTTGGACGCCGCGCCCGGCACCGGCGCGGCCGTGCCGGCCCGGCTGCGTGATCTTCCGCCCGGCCTGCATGACAGCGTCTTCTTCGATGACAACGAGTGGGTCGTGCTGGTGCGACGCGCCGACGACGTGCGGTATGCACTGGCGCTGGACATCGACGGCTTCGAGGCGCAGGAGTGGCAACTGGTCAAACCGGTGATCGCGTCGTCGGTGGCCTTCATGCTGCTGCTCGCGGTGGCGGTGTATTTCGGTGGCCGGGTGTTCGCACGCCCCCTGCGGCAACTGGCCGAGCGGATAGGCGCGCTGGCACCGGATCGCCGCGGCCAGCGCATCGAGGTACCCGACCGCGCCAGTTCCGAACTCGTGGTGATCTCGGGCGCGCTCAATGACTACCTGGAGCGCAACGACGCCTTCGTCGATCGCGAGCGGGCCTTCCTCGACACGGCAAGCCACGAACTGCGCACGCCGCTGGCGGTCATCCGCAGCGCGGCGCAGGTGGCCCTGGCACCGGACGCCAGCGCGGCCACGACCGGCCGCCAGCTGGAACGCATCGCCCGCACGACCGGGGACGTCGAGGAGCTGATCTCGTTGCTGCTGGTGCTCGCCCGCGACCCCGCGCGCGCGCATGCCGGTGCGGAACAGTTCCGCCTGGACGAGGTGCTGCCCGCCATCGTCGATGATCACCGGCACCTGGCCGAGGGCAAGGATCTGGTGTTCGTCCTCGACCCCCCGGTGCCCCGCACGCTGGTGGCCCCGGAGACGGTGGTGCGAATGGCGATCGGCAATCTGCTTCGCAATGCCATCGAGCACAGCGACCGCGGCGAGATCCGCATCGGAGTCGACGACCGGGGCGTCGTGATCCGCGACCCGGGCCACGGTATGACGCCGGAGGAGATCAGCGCGCTGTACGCCCGCATGGCGCGCGAAGGCGGGCGCGGTGCCGGCATCGGCCTGGCGCTGATCGCCCGTGTCAGCGAACACCTGGGCTGGCGCCTGTCCATCGAGTCCGACCCCGGCCGCGGCACCACGGCGCGGTTGCAGTTCGAGCCGTCCGACCGCTGAACCGCGACGGGCCCCGGCCCGCGCTTCCGACACTTCTCCGACCCCATCGCCCCAAGACTGGCGCGCCCGGTACCTGCCGGGCCATCCCCTGCATTTCCGGTCGTTTGCCGCGATGCCACATTCTCCCGCTCGCGCCCTGGTGCGCTTGCTTCCGTTCGCCTACGTGCTGCTCGCGGGCCTCGTCCTGTTGTCCCTGTCGCGCCTGGCGCTCGCGGGCTGGCATGCCGATGCCGTCACCGCCGCGCAGGGCTGGATGCGGGTGGTCGTGCAGGGCGTACGCGTGGACATCGCGACGTTGTGCCTGCTGCTCGGCCTGCCCGCTGCGGTGTACGTGCTGCTGCCCGCGCGCCTGGCGCGCCACGCTGTCGCGCAGGTGGCGGTCGCGGCCTGGCTGACGGTTGCGCTGGCGGTACTGCTGACACTCGAGGCGGCCACGCCGGCCTTCATGGCCGAGTACGGCCTGCGCCCGAACCGCCTGTTCGTCGAGTACCTCGCGTACCCGCGCGAAATCGGCGCCACGTTGGCCAAGGGCCACCGCCTCACGACACTGCTGACTCTCGCGGTCGCCGGATTCGCGGCCTGGTGGGGGTACGGCCGGGTACGAGCTGCGCTGCACCGGCACCCGCCGCACCCGGGCCACCCGGCCCTCCGTGCCGTCGGGGCCGCGCTGGTGGTGGTGCTGGCCGCGCTCGGCGTCCGGTCGACGTTGGGCCACCGGCCGATGAGTCCGGCGATGGTGGCCTTCTCCAGCAACGCGACGGTCAATGCCCTGCCACTCAATTCGTTCTACTCCCTGGCGTTCGCCACCCGCAGCTGGTTGCGGCACGACCCCGGATCACGCGTATACGACGACTCGACGCCGGACACCGCGGTGGCCGCCGCGATGCGCGCCGAGGCCCTGGCGTGGCCGGGCGCCCATCCCGCCGACGACCGCGATGCACCTTTGATGATCCGGCGCACGCCCGTCCACACGGGCGCGCCGCGCAACCTGGTGATCGTGCTGGAGGAAAGTCTGGGCGCACAGTTCGTGGGCCGCCTCGGCGGGCGTCCCATGACGCCGCGGCTGGATCGGCTGGCCCGCAAAGGCTGGGCGTTCGAACGCCTGTACGCGACCGGCACGCGCTCGGTGCGCGGCATCGAGGCCGTACTGGCCGGCTTCCCGCCCACGCCCTCGCCCTCCACGGTAAAGCGGCCGCTGGCACAGGGCGGCTTCTTCACCGTGGCGCAGGCGCTGAAGGACGCCGGCTACGACACCGCGTTCCATTACGGCGGCGAGAGTCACTTCGACAACATGCGCGGCTTCTTCCTGGCCAACGGGTTCGACCGGATCATCGACCAGGATGATCACCCGGCCCCGGTGTTCACCGGCGCCTGGGGGGTGTCGGACGAGGACGTGTTCAACCGTGCGCACGAGGACTTCATGCGGCTGCAGGCGGCCGGGCAGCCGTTCTTCGGGCTGGTGTTCACCTCCAGCAACCACGATCCCTTCGAGTTTCCCGACGGTCGCATCGACACCGGCGCCGGCCCCAAGGCCACACGCGACAACGCGGCGCGCTACGCCGACCACGCCCTGGGCGGTTTCTTCGACCGCGCCATGGCCTCGCAATACTGGGACGACACGGTATTCCTGGTCGTCGCGGACCATGACTCGCGCGTGTTCGGCCGATCGCTGGTGCCCGTGGACAACTTCCACATTCCCGGCCTGATCCTCGGTGCGGGCGTCACGCCGCGACGCGACGCGCGCGTGGCGAGCCAGGTGGATCTCGCGCCGACGTTGCTGTCGCTGGTCGGTGTGGATTCGCCCACGCCATTGATGGGGCGCGACCTCAACCGGAACGATTCGTCGATCGACGGACGCGCGCTCATGCAATACGACGGCAACTTCGCATTGATGACCGACACCGGCGTTACGGTCCTCCAACCGGGCCAACCGGCACGCGGCTTCCATTACACGTCCGGTCAGCCCCTTGCACCCGCCGGCCCGGTCCGGCCCGACGCCGAGCGTCGTGCGAGAATGCACGCCCTCTGGGGCACGGTCGCCTACGAGCACCGCTGGCACCGGCTCCCAACGCTTCCCTGAATGCCCGACGGGCAGGCGACGCCACCATGCCCTTCGACGTTTCATTCCGCGACGCTACCGAAGCCGACATCCCCGCCCTGGTGTCGCTGGTGACGTCCGCCTACCGCGGCGACGCCAGCCGTGTCGGCTGGACCACCGAGGCCGACCTGCTCGACGGCCAGCGCATCGACCCGGAGGTGCTGCGCCAGGACATTCTGCGGCCGCGCTCGACGGTGCTGATCGCCGAACGCGGCGGGGACGACGCCACGCGCGGCGATCTGGTCGCCTGCGCGCACGTTGCCGCCGACGGCGATGCCGGCTACTTCGGCATGTTCTCCGTGCGGCCCGACATCCAGGGCGGTGGCCTGGGCAAGGCGGTGCTGGCCGAGGCCGAGCGCATCGTCCGCGACGACTGGCGTCTGCCGGTAATGCGGATGACGGTGATCGACGTGCGCGACGAGTTGATCGGCTTCTACGAGCGGCGCGGGTACCGCCGCACCGGGACCTTCAAGCCGTTTCCTTACGGTGACGCGCGATTCGGCATCCCACTGCGCGACGACCTGCGGTTCGAGGTGCTGGAAAAGACGCTCCAGCAGCACCCTCCTGCCGCGCCCGTGACCATCCCGACCCGCTGACCGC
>CBIHLN010000103.1:0-7795 GCA_966210725.1 uncultured Lysobacter sp.
ATCGACGGCATCGCGTTCCAGACCAACATCCTGGCGCTCAACGCCGCGGTCGAGGCCGCGCGTGCCGGCGAGCAGGGCCGCGGGTTCGCGGTGGTGGCTGCCGAGGTGCGCTCGCTGGCGCAGCGCTCGGCCAACGCCGCCAAGGAGATCAAGCAGCTCATCACCGACTCGGTCGACAAGGTCGAGGACGGCACGCGCCTGGTGGACCAGGCCGGCAAGACGATGGGCGAGATCGTGACCAGCGTGAAGCGCGTCAGCGACATCATCGCCGACATCAGCGCCGCCTCGCAGGAGCAGACCACCGGCATCGAGCAGATCAACCAGGCGATCCTGCAGATGGACGAGGGCACCCAGCAGAACGCCGCGCTGGTCGAGGAAGCCTCGGCCGCCGCGCGCAGCATGGAGCAGCAGTCCGTGCAGCTGGCGCAGATGGTGGCGTCGTTCCACCTGGCCGGCCACGAGGACGGCGACGCCAAGGCCACGCCGCGTGCCGCCGGCAACATCGAGGTCAACCACGGCCACCACGGCGCGCGCCATGCGCGCACGCCGGCCGCCCCGCGTCCGCGTCCGCCAGCCCGCAAGCGCGGCGCCAACGGCGGTGGCAACGAGCAGCACTGGCAGGAGTTCTGAGGCGTGCCGCACGTCGCGTGCGGAGGGTGGGGTCACGGCGCGGGGGTGCCGTGGCCCCGCCCGTTTTCAGGCCCCGATGACGCCCCCTGCCCGGCCCTGAGCGCGTCCCGCGCGACCCACCTGCCATGATCAGCGACGACCTGCACCCCGACGCCGACCCCGATGCCGCCGACACCGCCGGCGGCGCGGAGTTCGATGACCTGATCGCCCTGGCCACCGACCTGCTCGGGGCCCGCGGCGCGGGCATCGCGGTGGGCCGCCACGCGCACGCGCGCTGGATCGCCGGCCTGCACATGCCGCCGGCCGCCGGGCTGGAGGCGCTGTTCGCCGCCACCGACACCGATGCCGGCGCACTGCACATCGCCACGGCCGACGCCGACCCGGCGCGCCCGGGCCCCGTGCTGTCCGTCGCGGGCATCGCCCTGTCCGACCCCGCCGGCCAGCCGCTGGGGACGCTGTGCGTGGCCGGCGATGCGCTGCCGCCGCCGGCGGCGCTCGAGCCCGGCCTGCGGCGGCTGGCGCGGCTGGCGACGCGGCTGCTGGAACGCCACCAGCTGCAGCGCCGCAACCGCATCGCCGCGCAGATCATGCAGGCCGATTTCAGTGCGGTGGTGGTGACGGACGACGACGGTTGCATCGCGTTCGCCAACCGTGCCGCGCAGCGGATGTTCGGCCGCGGCGCGCGCGCGATGCGCGGCACGCCGCTGGCGGTGCTGTTCCCGGCCCACCTGCAGGGCGATGCCGACGCCGTCGCGCGGTTCCTGCACGCCATGGGCGAGGGCGGGCCGGCGGTGCCCGAGGCGGTCCACCTGCGCATCCCCGGCGAGGGCGACAGCCGTCGCACGCTGGAGGCCGCGCGATGCAGCTGGCGCCTGGCGCGCGGCCAGGGCATCGCCCTGATCCTGCGCGACATCACCGACCGCCTGCAGCAGGAAGACCGGCTGCGCCGCATTGCCCTGTTCGACCCGCTCACTGGGCTGCCCAACCGCAACGGCCTGACCGAGGCGCTGGAGCGGCTGCAGGCCGGCGGCGAATCGCGCATCGGCCTCGCGCTGGTCGACCTGGACCACTTCAAGGCGATCAACGACACGCTCGGCCACGCCTTGGGCGACCGCGTGCTGCGGCGTGCGGCCGCGCGCCTGCGCCGGGCGCTGCCACCGGGCGCGATGGCCGCGCGGCTGGGCGGCGACGAGTTCGCGCTGGCCTTCACCGGGATGGACGTCGAGCAGGCCGGCGTTGCCCTGGCGCGCGCGCTGGATGCCCTCGCGCGCCCGCTGCGGCTGGACGGCCACCACGTGCACCTGGAGGCCAGCGCCGGGCTGGCGATGAGCCGGCACGACCACGACGACGAGGCGCTGCACGACCTGCTCGCACGCGCCGACCTGGCGCTCTACAAGGCCAAGGGCGACGGCCACCGGCAGGTGGCGGTGTTCGAGGCGTCGATGCGCGAGGAGGTGATCGCCCGCCGCCAGCTGGACCTGGAGCTGCGCCAGGCCTGCGCGCGCGGCGAGTTCGAGCTGCATTACCAGCCGCAGGTCGACCTGCTGACCGGCCGCACCGTG
Organism: uncultured Lysobacter sp.; assembly: GCA_966210725.1. Classification (GTDB taxonomy): domain Bacteria; phylum Pseudomonadota; class Gammaproteobacteria; order Xanthomonadales; family Xanthomonadaceae; genus Lysobacter_C. The sequence continues at coordinate 2,193 of CBIHLN010000103.1, forward strand.
GGCGCCGAGGCGCTGCTGCGCTGGCGCCACCCGCGCCGCGGCCTGCTGTCGCCGGTCGACTTCATCGACGCGCTGGCCGCCAGCCCGGCCGCGGCCGAGGTCGGCGGCTGGATCCTGCGCCAGGCGTGCCTCGACGCCGCGCGCTGGCCGCAGGTGGACGGCCGCGATGTCGCCATCAGCATCAACCTGTTCCCGGTGCAGGTGAACGACGGCCGCCTGCAGGCCGACGTGGACCGCGCCCTGGCCGACAGCGGGCTGGCCCCGAACCGGCTGGAACTGGAAATCACCGAATCCATCGCGCTGCGCCCCGACGACCACGCCGCGCTCGCGCTGGCCGCGCTGCGCGCGCGCGGCATCGGCCTGGCGTTCGACGACTTCGGCACCGGCTTCGCGTCGCTGTCGCTGCTGCAGCGCTTTCCGATCGACCGGATCAAGATCGACCGCTCGTTCGTGCGCGACATGCTGGCCAACCGCGACGACGCGGCGATCGTGCGCTCGATCGTGCTGATCTCGCGCAACCTCGACCTGCGCGTGGTGGCCGAGGGCGTGGAGCACGACGACCAGGCGCAACTGCTGCGCGGCCTGGGCTGCCACGGCGCGCAGGGCTTCCTGTATGCGCCGGCGCTGGACGCGGCGGCGTTCGACCTGTGGCTGGCGCGGCACTTCCGCAACCCGGCCGATGCGCCGGTCGCCACGTCCGTGGCCGCGGTGCCCGACGCCGCCGCGGCGCAGCCGCCGGTGCACGGCCATGGCTGAGGCCCTCGCCCGTCGACGCGGTGCTGACCACGACGTGCGCGAGGCGCGCGATTTCGAGTTCACCGAGCGCGACTTCCGGCGCATCTCGCGGCTGATCCAGGCACGCGCCGGCATCCACCTCAGCGACCACAAGCGCGACATGGTCTACGGACGACTGGCACGCCAGCTCCGGATGCACGGCCACACCCGCTTCTGCGATTACCTGGACGCGCTGGAGGCCGACGCGGGCCCCGAGTGGCAGGACTTCGTCAATGCGCTGACGACCAACCTGACCTCGTTCTTCCGCGAGGCCTACCACTTCGACATGCTGGTCGAGCACCTGCGCGCGGCCGGCCCCGGCCCGCACACGATCTGGTGCTGCGCTGCATCCACCGGCGAGGAGCCCTATTCGATCGCGATCGCGGCATGCGAGGCGTTCGGCACCGACACCCCGCCGGTGCGTATCCTGGCCACCGACATCGACACCGCGGTGCTGGAAACCGCGCGCGAAGGCGTCTACCCGCTGGAGCGCATCGGCCTGCTGACGCCGGAACGCAAGCGCGCGTTCTTCCTGCGCGGCAACGGCCCCAATGCCGACCTGTGCCGCGTGCGACCCGCCCTGCAGCAGCTGGTGACGTTCCGCCCGCTCAACCTGCTGGGCGACGGCTACGGGCTGCGGGGCGGGTTCACCGCGGTGTTCTGCCGCAACGTGATGATCTATTTCGACAAGCCGACGCAGTACCGCGTGCTGCAGCGGATCGTGCCGCTGATGGCACCGGGCGGCGTGCTGTTTGCCGGCCACTCGGAGAGCTTCACGCACGCCCACGACCTCATCGAACCGTGCGGGCGCACGAGCTATCGCGCCGCCGGCCGCACGCGCGGAACCGCGCCGTGAACGCCGTGGCCCGCAGCGTCCGCCGCGCGTTGCCGTCGGTCCCGGCCGAGCCGGTGACCTACTACGACAGCGCCATCGAGAGCGAAGCAATCAAGCTGCTGCCGGCCGACTATGTGGTCACCGACCGCCCGGTCGCGCTGGTGACGCTGCTGGGCTCGTGCGTGGCCGCGTGCCTGTACGACCCGACCATGGCCGTGGGCGGCATGAACCACTTCATGCTGCCCGACGGCGGCGTGTCCGACGGCGATGCGCGTGCGGTGCCGGCCGGCGGCGACACCGTCAGCGCGCGCTACGGCATGCACGCGATGGAGCTGCTGATCAACGACCTGCTCAAGCGCGGCGCACGCCGGCAGCGGCTGCTGGCCAAGGTCTTCGGCGGCGGCAACGTGCTGAGCGGCTTCCAGACCGACCCCATCGGCACGCGCAACGCGCGCTTCGTGCTGGAGTACCTGCGCGCCGAGCGCATCCCGGTGCTGGCCGAGGACCTGGGCGACATCCACCCGCGCAAGGTCTGCTTCTTCGCGCAGACCGGGCGCGCGCTGGTGCGCCGCCTGCCCGCCACGCGCGAGGCGGAGATCGCCAAGCTCGAACGCGCCTACTACGGCCAACTCACACAGGCGCCTGTTGCAGGCAGCGTGGAACTGTTTTGATGAACATGATGACCCGTTCCACCGCGCCGGCAACGGCGCATGCACGTCCCGTGCGCGTGCTGGTGGTCGACGATTCCGCGCTGATCCGGAAGCTGCTGGCCGAACTGCTGTCGCAGGACCCGGGCATCGTCGTGGTGGGCACCGCGTCGGACCCGTTCATCGCGCGCGAGAAGATCAAGCAGCTCAACCCCGACGTGCTGACGCTGGACGTCGAGATGCCGCGCATGGACGGCCTGACGTTCCTGCAGAACCTGATGCGGCTGCGGCCGATGCCGGTGGTGATGCTGTCGTCGCTGACCGAGCGTGGCGCGCAGGTCACGCTGGACGCGCTGGCGCTGGGCGCGGTGGACTTCGTCGCCAAGCCCAAGCTCGACATCGCCCGCGGCCTGCGCGACTACGCGCAACTGCTGGCGGAAAAAGTGAAGCTGGCTGCCCAGGCGCGCGTGACCGCGATGAGCCCGGTGCCGCAGGACCTGCGCGATGCCTCCGCGCCGCGTGCGATCGGCTACCGCACCACCGACCGGCTGCTGGCCATCGGCGCGTCGGCGGGCGGCACCGAGGCCATCCGCCACGTGCTGGCCTCGATGCCGGCCGACGCACCCGCCACGGTGATCAGCCAGCACATCCCGGCCGCCTTCAGCACCGCCTTTGCCGAGCGCCTGGACCGGCACAGCCGGATGACGGTGATCGAGGCGACCTGCGACCAGCCGCTGCTGCCGGGCCATGCCTACGTCGCGCCCGGTGGCCGCCACCTGCGCGTGTTCCGCAGCGGCGCGCGCTGGCACTGCCGCCTGGGCGACGACGACCCGGTGCGCGGCCACCGGCCGAGCGTCGACGTGATGTTCGACTCCCTCGCCCGCTGCGCCGGTGCCAACGTCAGCGCCGCGTTGCTGACCGGCATGGGCGACGACGGTGCACGCGGCCTGCTCGCACTGCGCCAGGCCGGCGCCCTGACGCTGGCCCAGGACCAGGAAACGAGCGTGATCTGGGGCATGCCCGGCGCCGCGGTGGCGATGGGCGCAGCGCAGTCGGTGGTGCCGCTGTCGGACGTGGCGGAGCGGTTGCTGGCCGAGGCGTTGACCGCTGGCGGGTGAAATCGCGTCGCGGTGGAATTGTCTCCTTGCGTAGCCACGGTTCCGTCATTCCCGCGAAGCCGGGAATGACGGGAAACGGAGAGTCGACGGAGGCGAGCCAACTCGTCGAACGACACACCGCCCCTTCCCAAACCGCGACTTCCATCGCACCCGTTCACGAAGCTGCATCTAAAGCACGGCCGCGCGGTGCCGTTATCACCCATGAAGTCCCCGACGAGAACTGCGATGGACCCCCGCGTACTGATCCGCCTTGCAGCGCCCCTTGCGCTCACCCTGATCCTCACCATCGCCGAGATCCTCGGTTGGCCGCTGGCCGTCCGCCTCGGCACGATGGCGGCGATGACCCTGGCCTGGCTGGCGTTTGCCTGGAGTGCCTACCGCCCGGCGGAAGCCAATGCGCTGTCGCGCGAGCAGACGCGCCTACTGGAGGAACTGCGCAACTTCGTCGGTTCGGAAGTCTCCGGCTCCAAACAGGAAATCGAACGCACCCGCGAGCTGATCCGCGAGTCGGTCGCCAAGCTCGGCTCCAGCTTCGATGCGGTCAACCGCAAGTCGCGGCAGCAGGGTGAAGTGGTGGCCCGCATCATCGACCGCACCGGCGACGACGGCGCGGGCGTGGACGTGCAGCAGTTCGCGCTGCAGGCCAGCCAGAAGATGGAACAGCTGGTGGAAGCGCTGGAAGCCGTCGCCGGCCAGAGCGGTACCACCGTGACCCACATCGACGCCATGGCCGAGCACCTGGACGGCATCTTCGCGCTGCTGGAGGACGTCAAGTCAATCGCCGACCAGACCAACCTGCTGGCGCTCAACGCCGCCATCGAGGCCGCGCGTGCCGGCGAAGCGGGCCGCGGCTTCGCGGTGGTGGCCGACGAGGTGCGCAACCTGTCGGAGCGCTCGACCGCCTTCAACGAACAGATCCGCAAGCTGGCGCACAGCTCGAAGGAATCCATCGCCAAGGTGCGCGACACCGTCACCACCATGGCCTCGCGCGACCTGGACCGCTCGCGCGGTGCCCGCGTCGAGGCGGCGGCGATGCTGGAGCGCGTGGACGGCATCAACCGCGGCCTCGGCAACGGCATGCGCGAGATCGCCGAGTGCGGCCGCGCGATCGACGGCTCGGTGGCCGAAGCCGTGCGCTCGCTGCAGTTCGAGGACATCGCCACGCAGGCGCTGGGCGCCGCCAACCTGCACCTGGAGCGCCTGAGCGCGATCAACCAGGAAGCCACTGCCCTGCACGACCTGCTGCACCGCAGCCACCACGACTCCGAGGTCAAGCAGGCGCTGGGCAAGCTGGTGCAGCGCATCGGCCAGATGCGCAGCGAGTGGGAGCGCCCGCCGCACAAGCCGGTGATGCAACAGTCGATGGACGCCGGCAGCGTCGAGCTCTTCTGACGCAATCGAGCGGTTCAGCTTTCGAAACGACGCCGGTCCATCGACCGGCGTCACTTTTTTCAGTGGGCTTCGTGGACCCTTCACCGCCCGGGCGGCAGACTGGCCGCATGATCCCCCGCGTGGCCGAAACCCGATCCCGCGCGCCCGATGCGCGGTCCGCGCCTTTCCTTGCCGTGGCGATGCTGAGCGTCGTGGCGCTGTGCTTCGCCTGGCAGGCGCTGGCGGCCCCGGTCCTGCAGGCGGCCCTGCCGGTGGCGGCATTCTGGGCGGTCCAGTTCGTGGCACTGCTGGTGGCGACGGCGACCGCCGTCGCGTTCGCGCGGCATGCCGGCCAATCCGGTGCCGGCACCGCCCCCCGGTTCGATGCCGACGAGTGCGAGCGCCAGCTGCTCGCGATGGCACACGGGCTGCCGCTGGGCGTGCTGCTGGTCGAGGATGGACGCGTGCGCCACGCCAACCCGCTGGCCCTGGAGCAACTGGGCCTCACGGCCTCGATGGGCGAGGACGGGCCGGACGCACGCACGCTGTTTGACGACGACGCCACGGCGCGCGCCGCGCTCGAAGCCACAGCGCCGTTCGATGCCTGCGTCACGCTGCGGCGCGCCGATGCCACGACGCTGCGGGCGCAGGTCAGTGCCAGCACGTTGGCGCTTGGCGCCAGGCGACATCGCCTCGTGCTGCTGGCCGACCTCACCGAGGGCGATCGCCTGGCGGCCGACCTGGCACGCCAGCGTGGCGAACTCCAGGCCATGGGCCACCGGCTGATGACGGTGCAGGAGGACGAGCGGCGTTCGCTGTCGCGCGAGTTGCACGACGACATCGGCCAGTCGATCACCG
>CBIHLN010000104.1:0-7741 GCA_966210725.1 uncultured Lysobacter sp.
ACCCCCTACCGGCCCTTCGCCCATGAGCGTCATCACCCTCCCCAAAGGCACCTCCAACCAGCTGCGCGACCTCGGTCGCCTGCAGGACATCCCGGCGGTGCGGCAGCTGGGCGTGTTCGCGCTGGCGGCGCTGGCCATTGCGATTGGCCTGTGGCTGTTCTTCTGGACCCAGAAGCCCGACTACGTGCCGGTGTTCGCCGGCCTCGACGCCAAGGCCACCAGCGAGGCGTCGGACCTGCTGCGCAGCGCCAACATCCCGTTCCGCATCGACAGCGGCAGCGGCGCCCTCGCCGTCCCGCAGGACAACTTGGGCGACGCCAAGCTGGCGCTGGCCGCGGCGGGCCTGCCGGCCAGCCAGTCCGGCGGCTTCGAGCTGATGAGCCAGGACCAGGGCTTCGGCACCAGCCAGTTCGTCGAGAACGCGCGCTACCAGCATGCGCTGGAGAACGAGCTGGCCCGCACCATTTCCAACCTGCGCCCGGTGCGCGAGGCGCGCGTGCACCTGGCGCTGCCCAAGCCCAGCGCGTTCACCCGCCAGAAGGAGCCGGCCAGCGCGTCGGTGGTGCTGCAGATGCAGTCGGGCAGCACGCTGGAGCAGGGCCAGGTCGCGGCGATCGTGCACCTGGTGGCGTCCAGCATCCCGTCGCTGCCGCCGGAGAACGTCACCGTGGTCGACCAGTTCGGCCGCATGCTCTCCAACCCCGACCCCAACAGCGACGAGGCGATCGGCGCCAAGCAGTTCGAGCAGCGCGGCCGCCAGGAAGCCGTCTACGTGCAGCGCATCCAGGAGCTGCTGGAGCCGATGACCGGCCGCGGCCGCGTCAGCGCGCAGGTCAGCGTCGACATGGACTTCGCCCAGACCGAGGAGGCGCGCGAGATCTACGGCCCCGACGCCGGCATGGTGCGCAGCGAGCAGATTTCCGAGTCCGGCGACATCGCCGGCAATGGCAACGGCGGCAGCGCGCAGGGCGTGCCCGGCGCGGCGTCCAACACGCCCACGCCGACCACCGCCGCCGCGGCACTGGCCGACACCGCGGCCGCCCCGGCCGCCAGCAACGGCAACGAAAGCCCCAGCGCGCGCACCGCCGTGCGCAATTACGAGCTGGACCGCACCCTGACCCACACCCGCGGCGCGCCGGTGCGCATCCGCCGCGTCACCGCCGCGGTGCTGATCGACAACGTGCCGCAGGTTGGCACCGAGGGCCAGGTCAGCTACCGCGCCCTCAACGCCGCCGAACTGCAGCGCATCGATGCGCTGGTCAAGCAGGCGATCGGCTTCGACGAGACCCGTGGCGACATGATCTCCGTGGTCAACGCCCCGTTCGCCCCGGGTGCGGCGATGGAGGACATGCCCGGCCCGCCGTTCTGGGAGAACCCGCGCGTGGTCGAGCTGGCCCGCACCATCCTGGGCGGCCTGGCGGTGCTGGTGTTCATCCTGGCGGTGCTGCGTCCGGCCTTCCGCGCCATGCTCGCGCCCAAGGCCACCACCACCGCGGTGGCGGAAGTCGTCAGCGAAGAGACCCACGTCTCCATCACACCGGCCGCCGCCGGGCAGCCGCAGGTGCAGGCCCCGCGCCAGCCGTCGCAGGCCTCGCAGGCGGCGCTCAACTTCGACGAGAAACTGCAGGTCGCGCGCACCGCCGTGAGCAGCGACCCCAAGCGCGTCGCCAACGTCGTCCGCAACTGGGTGGAAGCCGATGGCTGAGGCCGCGCAAATCCGCAAGCTGACCCCGCTCTCGGGCGTGCAGCGCGCCGCCGTGGTGCTGCTGTCGCTGGGCGAGGACCAGGCCGCCGAGGTGCTCAAGCACATGGGCGCCAAGGAAGTGCAGAAGCTCGGCCTGGCGATGACCTCCGTCAGCGCCGTGTCGCGTGACGACGTGGCCGCGGTGTTCGACGACTTCGTCGATGTGCTGGCCCAGCCCAATGCACTGGGCGCCGGCGCCGACGAGTACATCCGCGCGGTGCTGACCCAGGCGTTGGGCGAGGAGCGCGCGGCCAGCCTGATCGACCGCATCCTGGCCGGCCGCAACACGTCGGGCCTAGACACGCTCAAGTGGATGGAGCCGCGCGCGATCGCCGACCTGGTGCGCAACGAGCACCCGCAGATCATCGCCATCGTCATGGCCCACCTGGACCCCGACCAGGCCGCCGAGGTGCTGAAAGTGCTGCCCGACCGCACCCGCGCCGACGTGCTGCTGCGCATCGCCACGCTGGACGGCATCCCGCCCAACGCGCTCAACGAGCTCAACGACGTGATGGCGCGGCAGTTCGCCGGCAGCCAGAACATCAAGTCGTCGAACGTCGGCGGCATCAAGGTCGCCGCCAACATCCTCAACTTCATGGACTCCGGGCAGGACGAGGCGATCCTGGGCACCATCGGCGAGATCGACGACACGCTGGGCGGGCGCATCCGCGAGGAGATGTTCGTGTTCGACAACCTCGCCGACATCGACGACCGCGCCATGCAGACCGTGCTGCGCGACGTGCCCAACGAGAAGCTCGCCGTCGCCCTGCGCGGCGCCGATGCGCGCGTGCGCGAGAAGATCACCGCCAACATGTCGCAGCGCGCGGCCGAGATCCTCATCGAGGACATGGAAGCGCGCGGCCCGGTGCGCCTGGCCGAGGTGGAGGCCGCGCAGAAGGAGATCCTGTCGATCGTGCGCAAGATGGCCGATGACGGCACGATCCAGCTGTCGGTCAAGGCCGAGGCCTTCGTATGAGCGCGCAGGCCGCCGACTTCGACATCGCCGGCGCCGACGTCGTGCGCTGGACGGCGCCGGGCTTCGCCCGCACGCGTGCGCCCGAGCCCGAGATCCCCAAGCCCCCCAGCGTCGAGGACCTGCAGGCGCTGGAGAAGGCGGCCTACGAGGAGGGCTTCAGTCGTGGGCACGAGGAGGGCATGGCCGCCGGCCAGGCCGACGTGCGCCGGATGATCGCGCAGATCGAGGGCATCCTCGACGGCTTCACCCGCCCGCTGGCCCGGCTCGATGGCGAAGTCGCCGACGCGCTGGGCGACCTCGCCGTGCGCATCGCCGGCGTGCTGCTGGGCCGTGCGTATGCCGCCGACCCGACGCTGCTGGCCGACCTGGTGCGCGAAGCGCTGGACGCGGTCGGCACCACCAACCGTGAAGTCGAACTGCGCCTGCACCCCGACGACCTGGGCGTGCTGGCCCCGCACCTGGCCGGCCTGAGCGGCGTGCGCCTGACCAACGACGTCGCGCTGGCGCGCGGCGAACTGCGCCTGCACAGCGAAGGCATGCGCATCGACGGCACGCTGGCGGCGCGGCTGCAGGCGTGCCTCGACGCGCTGGTGGAATCCGAAGGGGGCGAGGCATGAGCGCTCTGACGCATGTCCACGTAGCCCGGATAAGGCCAACGGCCGCATCCGGGGCGTTTCGCCGGCCGTCACGTTTCAACCCCGGGTGCCCCCGGATCAAGTCCGGGGTTACCCGGGCTACGCGGATTGGAATAAACGCATGAGCAGCATTGCCGCCGCCAACTGGCAGGACGCGCGCAACCTGCGCCTGGCCGCCCGCCTGGGCGCGGCCAATCCGCAGCCGCCCTCACTGGCGCTGGCACGCGAGGGCGTGCTACGCCGCGCGGTCGGCCTGACGCTCGAAGCCTCCGGCTGCAGCGCACCCCTGGGTTCGCGCTGCAAGGTGGAAACCTCCGGCGGGCGCTGGGTCGACACCGAAGTCGTCGGCTTCGCCGGTGACCGCACCTACCTGATGCCGACCGCCGACCTGGAGGGCCTGCTGCCCAACGCGCGCGTGGTGCCGACCCGGCGCCGCGGCGAAGTGGCCGTGGGCGAAGGCCTGCTCGGCCGCGTGATCGACAGCGACGGCGTGCCGCTGGACGGCCGCGGCGCGATCCGGCCGGAAGGCTGGATGGGCCTGGCCGGCACCGCCATCAACCCGCTGATGCGCGAGCCGATCAGCCAGTCGCTGGACGTGGGCGTGCGCGCGATCAACGCGCTGCTGCCGATCGGCCGCGGCCAGCGCATCGGCCTGTTTGCCGGCTCCGGCGTCGGCAAGTCGACGCTGCTGGGCATGATGACCCGCTACACCGCCGCCGACGTGATCGTGGTGGGCCTGATCGGCGAACGTGGCCGCGAAGTGCGCGACTTCGTCGAGAGCACGCTGGGCGTGGAGGGCCTGCGCCGCTCGGTGGTCGTCGCCACCCCGGCCGACCGCCCGCCGCTGGCCCGCCTGCACGGCGCCCTGCGCGCCACCGCCATTGCCGAGTGGTTCCGGGACCAGGGCTTGCATGTCCTGCTGCTGATGGACTCGCTTACCCGCTTCGCCCACGCCCAGCGCGAGATCGGCCTGTCGGTCGGCGAGCCGCCGACCACGCGCGGCTACCCGCCGTCGGTGTTCGCCAAGCTGCCCGCGCTGGTGGAGCGCGCCGGCAACGGCGCGGACGGCCGCGGTTCGATCACCGCCTTCTATACGGTGCTGACCGAAGGCGACGACCAGCAGGAACCCATCGCCGATGCGGCTCGCGCCATCCTGGACGGCCACATCGTGCTGACGCGCCGCATCGCCGACGCCGGCCAGTACCCGGCTATCGACGTCGAGGTGTCGGTCAGCCGCGTCATGCAGGAGATCACCGACCCGGCGTGGCGCGCGCGCATCCGCAAGCTCAAGCAGCTGATGGCCGCCTACAACGCCCAGCGCGACCTGATCGCCATCGGCGCCTACCAGCGCGGCAGCGACCCGCTGGTCGACGAGGCGCTGGCGCGGTGGCCGGCGATCATGCAGTTCCTCGGCCAGGACGTGACCGAGGCATCGGATGTCGAGGCTAGCCGCGCGGCCCTGGCGCGCCTGCTCGACGATGCAGACCCGGAGATGCCGAAGTGACCCGATCCCAGCGCCTGGATCCGCTGTTGCGCATCAAGCAGCAACGCCAGGACGACGTCGCCCGCGAAGTCGCCCAGCGCGACCGCGTCGTCGCCGAACAGGAAGAACGGCTCGCCGCGCTGCGCAAGTACGCCGCCGAGTATTCCTCCCCCGAGGCGCTGGCCGGCGCCACGCTCAATCCCGCGCTGCTGGCCAACCGGCTGGCGTTCCGCGAGAAGCTCGAGCAGGCCGTGGACCAGCAGCGTCGCGTGGTCGACAGCACGCGCGAGCGTGCCGATGTCGAACGCGCCCGCCTGCTGCTGGCCAGCCGCGAGACCCACGTGCTGGAGAAGCTCAAGTCCAGCTACCGCGCCGAGGAAGCCCGCAGCGCCGACAAACAGGTGCAGCGCGAGATGGACGACATCGGCGGCCGCCGCGCACGCGCGGCGCAGGTGGCCCGCGACCCGGAGACCTCGACGTGATGCCGCCTCTGCCCGCCACGCCCGCGCCGCCTCCGACCGCCAGCGCCCGCGGCGCCGGCCAGGCACCGCCGCAGCCGGGCGTCGGAGCGGAGTCGGACGAGAGCCCCTTCTCGGCCCTGCTGGGGGGCGCGAACGCACCGGCCGAGGCCTCCGTGTCCACGCCGATGCGCCCGGGCACCGGAGCGGAGGCGGGCGCTGACGGCGCGGACTCCGAGCCCGGCACGGAACGCGACGAGGCCCTGCCCGACCACCTGCTGGGCCTGCTCGGCGGGTCCTGGCTGACCCCGGCCACACCGGCTCCGACGTCGGCAGCTGCCGCACCGGGCGTGTCGCGGCTGCCCGGCGCGCACGCGCCCGGCCTGGCGATGCCCACGCTGCACACCGGCGCCGACGCACCGCCGCTGCCCGCCTCGGCCTCGTTGGCGATGGCCATCCAGCATGCGGCCTCCGGCGCGGACGCCGCGCTGGTCACCGAGGGCGAGGCGCTCGCCACCGCGCTGGCGCAGGCACTGCCGCAGTCGGCCATGCCCCCGCAAGGCGCGGCACAGGCCGCAACGGCGAGTGCCACGTTCGAGACGCTCATCCGCGATGCGGCCGGCCCGGCGGCGACGGACGCCGGCGGCGTCGAACCCGCGCCGCTGACCGCCACCACCGGCGCGTCCACCACCAGCCTGTCGGCGGTGCGCGCCTCCCCGCTGGCGCAGCCCCTGCCGATGCCCGCCGACCCCTCGGCCGGGTTCGACGACGGCCTGTCGACGCGCGTCGCCTGGATGGCCGAACAGGGCATCGGCCGCGCCGAGCTGCGCGTGAACCCCGACCACGCCGGCCCCATCGAGGTCCGCCTGCAGATGGAGGGCACCCGCCTGGTGGCCGAATTCAGCGCCACCAACGCCGACACCCGGCAGGCGCTGGAAGCCGGCATGCACCGCCTGCGCGACATGCTGGGCCAGCAGGGCCTGCAACTGGCGCAGTCGCACGTGGGCAGCGGCGGCGGTGGCCAGGCGCGGCAGGACGGCTCCGGCGGCGGCACCGGCGGCGGCCCGGGCCATGCCGAAGGCAGCGATATCGCGGCCGGCGACGTGGCACCGGCCCGCTGGGTGAGCCGCGGTCTGCTGGACGAATACGCCTGAGTCCCGACCGCCGGGAACCTCCCCGGCTCCCTGCAGGAGCGACGCAAGTCGCGACCGCGCACCTCCGGGCAGCGACGATTCGCGACTCACGTCGCTCCTACAACGGAGCTGACCAGGCGGGCCCCGTTAGCCGGTGCGACTCCGATTTTCTGTAGGAGCGGCTTCAGCCGCGAACCGGAATCGTCGGCACTTGGGTTGTCCGGTCGCGACTCACGTCGCTCCTACAAAGGTGATGTGGCCGGCGCGGCGACCGGGCTTTCGCGGCTGAAGCCGCGCCTACAAGGCGCGCGGCACCGGACGGCACCGCGCCGGAATCCCGGCACGCAGGCGCCCGACCCGTTCAGGTCCGCTCCGTCAAAACCCCGTCACGTCACCGCCGCACCGTCCGGCACGCCGCTTGCACAGCGGGGGCAGTCCTCATGGAGAGCCCTGCGTGTCCGCCCAGCCGACCCCCGCCAAGTCCAAGCGCAAGCTGATCCTCGCCACCGTCGCCGTGCTGGTGCTGGCCGCCGCCGCAGGCGGTGGCTGGTTCTGGTGGTCCGGGCAGGCCCAGGCCGGCGAAGGCGAGGACGCCGCCGCGGCCGCCAAGGCGCCGGCGCTGTACTACGCGATGGAGCCCGCGTTCGTCGTCAACCTGGTCGACGCCGACGTCGTGCGCTACCTGCAGGCCGACGTCCAGTTGATGACCCGCGACACCGAGACCGCCGCCGCGCTGGAGGCCCATGCCCCGGCCGTGCGCAACAAGCTGCTGCTGCTGTTCGGCCAGCAGTCGGCCACCCAGTTGGCCCAGCGCGCCGCCAAGGAGCAGCTGCAGAAGCAGGCCCTCACCGAGGTCCAGAACGTGCTGAAGGCCGAGGGCGCACCCGCCCAGGTCGAGGCCGTCTATTTCACCAGCCTGGTCACGCAGTGACCGCGCCCCACGCCCGCCTGACGGAATCCGCATGAGCGCCGACCTGCTCTCGCAAGACGAAATCGACGCCCTGCTGCATGGCGTCGACAGTGGCGCGGTCGATACCGAGGACGCGCCCGCCGGCCCCGGCGAGGCCCGCACCTACGACTTCGCCAGCCAGGACCGCATCGTCCGCGGCCGCCTGCCGACGCTGGAGATGATCAACGAGCGCTTCGCGCGCACGTGGCGCATCGGCCTGTTCAACCTGCTGCGCCGTTCGGCCGACCTGTCGGTGCGCGGCGTCGACCTGATGCGCTTCGGCGAGTACATGCACTCGCTGCAGGTGCCGACCAACCTCAACCTGGTGAAGATGAAGCCGCTGCGCGGCACCGCGCTGGTGGT
>CBIHLN010000105.1:0-7577 GCA_966210725.1 uncultured Lysobacter sp.
GGGCTAGGCGGGCTTAAGGGCTGAAGGGAGCAGGAAGACAGCGTGGGGCAGAGGGGACTCCCCGCACGTCAGAACGCGACGAGAGATCCCAGACGATAACGGCGCGGAGCCGAAAACGCCCCGGTCCATGCCCCGGCCCTTCGTCCAGTCCCCTTCAAACCTCGGTCGAGGTCGAGAACCGGTACCCCGAGCCGCGCACCGTCTGCACCATGCCGTCCAGGCCGTGCGGCTCCAGTGTCTTGCGCAGGCGTCGGATGTGGACGTCGACCGTGCGTTCCTCCACGTACACGCTGCCGCCCCAGACGTGGTCCAGCAGCTGGGTACGGGAGTAGACGCGCTCGGCGTGGGTCATGAAGAAGTGCAGCAGGCGGTACTCCGTGGGACCGATCTGCACCGGCTGGTCCTCGCCGCCGCCGTTGCGCGCGAACACCCGGTGCGCGGCGCCGTCGATCCGCAGCCCGCCGACGCTGACACTGCCGTCCTCGTCGTCTTCGCGGGACCGGCGCAGTACGGCGCGGATGCGGGCCAGCAGTTCGCGCGCCGAGAAAGGCTTGACCACGTAGTCGTCGACGCCGGCCTCCAGCCCGCCGACGCGATCGTTCTCCTCGCCGCGGGCGGTCAGCATGATGATCGGGACCTCGCGCGTCAGCGCCTCGCGCCGCCAGCGGCGGGCCAGCTCCAGGCCGCTGGTGCCCGGGAGCATCCAGTCCAGCAGGATGAGGTCGGGCACGCGGTCGGCAATGGCGGCCTGCGCCTCGCGTGCGTCGCCGGCATGCACCGGGTCGTACTCGCCCTTGCGCAGGGCGAAGGCGACCATGTCGCGGATGGCGGGTTCGTCTTCGACGATCAGGATGCGTTTCTGCACGCGGTCACCGGCGGCTGGGGGCGGGGCCGGACCGTGGGTGTGCACCACGGGCCGGTTGGGCCGCGCCAGTACACTACCGTTTTATGACTGGGTCGTGACACCGTCGCACCGGTGTCATGCAGCGCCCTCTAGCGCCGGCCCAGGTCCTCGTCGCGGATGCCCTGCCGCTTCAGCTCCAGCACGGTCGGCGTGATCGCGGCGATCCGCGACTCGATCCGCGCGCGGGCGTAGTAGTCGACCTCGGGGCGCTGCTTCAGGGTGTTCAACTGCACCAGCGCCTGCTCGGGCCGCCCGTTGAGGAACGCGGCCTCGGCGTGGGCCTCGCCCGCGCGCACGACATCGCCGGCGATGTCGCTCACCCGGGCAAACGTGCGCTGGAATATCGCGTCGTCGGCCGACTGGGCCAGCAACGGCCGCAGGATCGCCTGGGCGCGTTTGCCCGCCGCCTCGGAATTGCGCTCGGACAGCACCTGCGCATAGGTCAGCGCGGCTGCACGGTCGTTGGGCGATTGCCGCAGCAGCGCCTCGAAGCGGGCATCGGCCGACTCCGTCCGCCCGGTGCGCGATTCGGCCTCTGCCAGCGCCAGGGTGGTCCAGACGTCGCCCGGTCGCTTGTCGAGCAACCGCTGCAGCGACTCGCGCGCGGCGGCGGCCTGGTTGTCGCGCAGCCGGGCGATGGCCAGCCCGTACTGCTGTGCATCGTCCAGGTCGCCGGTGGACTGCATCTGCGCGTACTCGCGCACCGCCTCGGCGGGGGTGTTGGCGGTCAGCACGCGCATGCGTTCGCGGGCGAACTCGAAGCGCCCCGTGCCATCGGCCGACACGCCCAGGCTGGGCAGCTGGAAGCCCTGCGGCAGCAGCGGGTTGTCGCTGCCGCCCACGCTGCCGGAATAGCCCTTGGGCGCAGCCGCAATCTGTCCGGCACGCTGCTTGGCCTCGGTGATGCGGGTGGTGGTGACCGGGTGGGTCATCAGGTATTCGGGGGTGTCGTAGTAGCCGGCGGCGTTGGCACGGGCGCGCGTCTGCATGGTGCCGAAGAAGTCGGCCATGGCCACCGGGTCGTACTGGCTGCGCGCCAGCGTCTGGATGCCCAGGCGGTCGGCTTCGTGCTCGTTGGAGCGCGTGTAGTTGATCTGGCGCTGCTGCATCATTCCCATGGCCGAGAAAACGGCCAATTGCGCGGCATTGCCGCTGGAACTGCTGTCGGAGGCGCTCGCCGCCGCCACCGCGCCCAGCATCGCCAGCAGGATCGGCAGCTGGTCGCGCTGCGCGCGCTCCACGCCGCGCAGCACGTGGTACTGGGTGACGTGGGCGATTTCGTGCGCCATGACCGCGGCGACCTCGTCCTCGCGCTCGGCCGCCAGCACCAGACCCGCATTGACGCCGATATAGCCGCCCAGCGTGGCGAAGGCGTTGACCTGCCGCTGGTTGATCAGGAAGAAGTTGAACGACTGGTCGGGGCGGTCGCTGTGGGTGGCCAGCCGGTTGCCCAGCGCGTCCAGCCACTGGTCCACCAGAGGGTCTTCGAGCAGGTAGTCGTACTGCCGAAGCTGCGCCAGCATCATCGCGCCGTACTGCGCCTGCTGGGCCGGCGTCAGCAGCTCGCCGGCGGACGAGCCGATATCGGGCAGCCGGCTTTCCTGCGCGGGAGCGCACACGCTGGCGACGGCCAGTGCGAGGGCAGCGGTCAGCGGTGCGATGCGGCGCAAGGATCTCTCCGGTGTCATTCGATCGATGGGGCGGGGCGGAAATACAGCCCCGGCAGGATGCGTCGGGGGCGGCCCGGGGATGTGAATCCGTCGTTAATCGGGCCGGTGTGTTCCGCCCGCGCCCATTGCCGCCCTGCGCCTCATGCCGCACGTGGGTTGCTGGAAGGCGCGGCAGGGCCGGTTTCGACCGCCAGCGCGCTGCGAAGTTCACGCCGGCGCGGGTACTCTCCCGGTCCTGCCCGCCGTGCGCGACGCGCCCGGCCTCATGCGATCACTACCCGGAGCAGTGCGTTGAGCGATTCCAACACCCCCGCCGGCGGCGATGGCCCGCCGATCACCATCTACAGCAGCGCGATCTGCCCCTATTGCGTCGCCGCCAAAAACTTCCTGCGCAGCCAGGGCAAGTCCTGGACCGAGGTGCGCATCGACCTCGAGCCGGACGCGCGCCGGAAGATGATGGAACTGACCCGCCGCACGAGCGTGCCGCAGATCTTCATCGGCGACACCCACGTGGGCGGTTACGACGACATGATCGCCCTGCATCGTGCCGGCGGGCTGCAGCCGCTGCTGGACGGCAGGGCATGAGCGGCGCGGACAGTTCGGGCGAGCAGGATCGCATCGCCGAGTTCACCGCGTTCCGCAAGCGCATGAACGAGCGCATCCTCGCCGAACCCAACCAGGTGGTGCGCCGCTTCTTCGCGCTGGACACGCAGACCTACCAGGCCGGCGCGCTGGACGTGAAGACCAAGGAGCTGATGGGCCTGGTCGCGTCGATGGTGCTGCGCTGCGACGACTGCATCAGCTACCACGTGGCCCAGTGCCGCGAGGCGGGCGTCAGCCGCGCGGAGATGTTCGAAGCGTTCTCGGTGGGGCTGGTCGTGGGCGGCTCGATCGTGATCCCGCACATGCGCCGTGCCGTGGACTTCCTCGACCGGTTGGAGCAGGGCGCGACCTCCGCGCCCGACGCACACGAGCACGGCTAGCCGGCGGCCCACACACCCGTCGGCACCGGCGCCCGACCCCCGCCCGGCGGGGGTTTCGACGCGTGCGGCGGCCGGCGGGAACCTGCCCGCCCTGTCAAGTAGCGGCCCGGCGCGGCATAATTACGGGGCTAACCCTCTTGCGCTGCGTGTCCCCCACGCCTGCGCCACCAGCTGGAAACCTCCCCTATGACGAACACCATTACGGTCATCCGTGGCGATGGCATTGGCCCGGAAATCATGGACGCCACCCTGCACGTGCTCGACGCGATGCAGCTGGGCCTGAGCTACGAGGAGGCCGACGCCGGCCTGGTCGCGCTCGAGAAGCATGGCGAGCTGCTGCCGGCGGAGACGATGGATTCCATCCGCAAGAACCGCGTGGCTCTCAAGAGCCCGCTGACCACGCCGGTGGGTGAGGGGTTCTCGTCGATCAACGTCGAGCTGCGCAAGCGCTTCGACCTGTATGCCAACGTGCGCCCGGCCAAGTCGTTCCCGAACACCAAGTCGCGCTTCACTGACGGCGTCGACCTGGTCACCGTTCGCGAGAACACGGAAGGTGCCTACATTGGCGAAGGCCAGCAGCTGAGCGAGGACGGCGAGACCGCGGTCCTGACCCAGAAGGTCACCCGCCGCGGCTCCGAGCGCATCGTGCGCTATGCCTTCGAACTGGCTCGCAAGACCGGCCGCAAGAAGGTCACGGTCGTGCACAAGGCCAACATCCTGAAGTCGACGTCCGGCCTGTTCCTGCGCACCGCGCGCGCGGTGGCCGCCGAGTACCCCGACATCCAGTGCGACGAGATGATCGTCGACGCGTGCTGCATGAAGCTGGTGATGCAGCCTGAGTCGTTCGACATCATCGTGACCACCAACCTCTTCGGAGACATCATCTCCGACCTGTGCGCCGGCCTGGTCGGCGGACTGGGTCTGGCGCCGGGCGCCAACATCGGCACCGACGCGGCGATCTTCGAGGCCGTGCACGGCACCGCGCCGGACATCGCAGGGCAGGGCAAGGCCAACCCGTGCGCGTTGCTGCTGGGCGCGGCCCAGATGCTCGACCACCTGGGCATGCCGGAGAAGGCCACGAAGCTGCGCGAGGCCATCGTCGCCACGCTCGAGGCCAAGGATTCGATGACGCCAGACCTCGGCGGTACCGGCGACACGATGTCTTTTGCCCGGGCGATTGCCAAGCGCGCCATCGCCTGATCGACCTCGTTGACCGCGACACGCCAGCAGGGCGCCTTCGGGCGCCCTGTTGCGTTGGGAGCGGCCGATGGACCTCGTACGCCCTGATCCGGTTTGTACGCTGCGGGTCGCTCACTCCGTCGTCCCTGTGAAAGCAGGAATCCAGTCGCGTTGAATTGCCGGAAGTCGCGTGGCGCCGGGGAGAGTCGAGCGGGATCCCGGCGTTCGCCGGGATGGCGGCCCTGCAGGCATCGAGCTGATATCCGCTTGACCGCTTGCCCCGGGCGCCTGCCACCGGTCGTCCGACAGCGTTCCACCGGCGCCGCTCGACAGGCCGGTACCGTCCCGCCAGACTCACGTGATTCCTGTATCCGGATAAAGCGATGAAGCCTGTGCCGGGCGATACCCGCGACCCCGAAAGGCCGGCGCCGAGCGCGTTGGCGCTGACACCGCTCGTGGTCTTTCTTCTGTTGTTCTTCGGTGCGGGCGTGTACTTCACGGCCCGCGGCGAGGCGATGGGGTTCTACCAGTTGCGGGCGCCGGTCGCGATCCTGCCGGCCCTGGCGCTGGCAGCGTGGCTGGCATGGCGGCGCGGCATCCGCCCGGTCGATACGCTGCTGGCGGGCATGGGGCACAGCAACGTGATGCTGATGTGCCTGGTGTTTCTGTTGGCCGGTGCATTCGCCACCGTGTCGCGGTCCGTCGGCGCGGTGGATGCCGTCGTCGCGCTCGGTCTGGGCGCGCTGCCGGCGTCGCTCATCCTGCCCGGGCTGTTCCTTGTCGCGAGCTTCGTCGCCCTGTCCATCGGCACGTCGATGGGCACGATCGCCGCGGTGGTCCCCATCGCGCTGGGTGTGTCCGACGCGGCGGGGCTGGATGGGGCGCTCGTGATGGGCGCCGTGGTGGGCGGGGCGATGTTCGGTGACAACCTGTCGATCATCTCTGACACCACCATCGCCGCCACGCGCACGCAGGGGTGCCGGATGCGCGACAAGTTCCGCGAGAACTTCCGGATCGCGCTACCCGCGGCCCTGGGCACGCTCGCGCTGCTGGCGGTGTTGGGCGACAGTGCGCCGGTGAGTGCGCCGGACGCGGCCTCCCCGTGGCTGGTGCTGCCCTACCTGCTGGTGCTGGGCCTCGCGCTGGCGGGACTGGACGTGGTGCTGGTGCTGTCGATCGGGATCGCGGTGGCCGGCGTGTCCGGCTGGACGATGGCGGACGGCTACGATGCGGTCACGTTCGCGGGCGACATCTACGCCGGCTTCGAGAGCATGGTGGAGATCCTGCTGCTGTCGCTGCTCATCGGTGGCCTGGCGGCGCTGACGCGTGCGGCGGGCGGCCTGGAGTGGCTGGCGGGCGTCATCGCGCGGTTCGCGCGGGGCCACCGCGGACGGCGGGCGGGCGAGGTGAGCATCGCCGCGCTGGCGGCCGGCAGCGATGCCCTGACGGCCAACAATACGGTGGCGATCCTGGTGGGTGGCGACCTGGCGCGGGACATCGCACAGCGCCACGGCATCAGCCCGCGTCGCTCGGCCAGCCTGCTCGACATCTTTTCCTGCGTGATGCAGGGCGTGCTGCCCTACGGCGCGCAGATCCTGCTGGCGGGCTCGCTGGCCGGGTTGTCGCCGTTGGCGATCGCGGGGCAGGTGTACTACTGCTGGCTGCTGGCCGCGGTGGCGATCGGGTTCATCCTGTGGCCCCGCCCGTCACGCGCCTCGTCCGCCCCGGCCCATTGACTGCCGGCGCGGTCGGAGCAGCGGGCTGAAATGAAAGAGGCAACGGCACTGGCCGTTGCCTCTGTCGCGGCATGGGGTGGCCCGCGCCACCCGGCGGTTGCATCAGTCGCGCAGCTTCGACAGCAGGCGCAGGAACTCGATGTACAGCCACACCAGCGTGACCATCAGGCCGAAGGCGCCGTACCACTCCATGTACTTGGGCGCGCCCTGTTCGACACCGGTCTCGATGAAGTCGAAGTCCAGCACCAGGTTGAGCGCGGCGATTACCACCACGAACAGGCTGAAGCCGATCCCGACGATCCCCGACTCGTGGACCATCGGGATCTGGATGCCGAAGAAGCCCAGGGCGATGCTCGCCAGGTACACCAGCATGATGCCGCCGGTGGCCGCGACCACGCCGAGCTTGAAATTCTCGGTCGCCTTGATCATCCCGCTGCGGTAGGCGAACAGCAGGGCGAACAGCGTGCCGAAGGTCAGCAGCACCGCCTGCATGACGATGCCTTCGTACAGGTGGTTGTACGTGGCCGAGATCGCGCCCAGGAAGAAGCCCTCCACCAGCGCGTACAACGGTGCGGTGACCGGGGCCCACGTCTTCTTGAACACCGTCACCAGCGCGATCACGAGGCCGCCGATGGCGCCGCCCCACACGTAGGGTCCTGCGCCGACAATGCCGTCCGCCGTGCTCACCTGCATCCACGCAAAGGTGGCGGTCAGCACGCTGAGCAGCAGCAGGAAACCGGTCTTGTTCACCGTCCCGTTGAGCGTCATCACGCTGTCGCCGCCGCGTACCACCGCGCCGCTGCCCAGGTCCAGGAACGTGCTGTCCTTCAGTGCCGGATTGCCGCTGCGCATGTGCTACTCCTTGAGTGGTGTGGGGGTGCCGCAGGTTGACGTTGGTCGAAAACCTGAACCCGGCCGCCGGCGAGGATACACAGGCCTGCCGGCCGCATCGCAAGATTGACACGTCCCGGGTCGGTGCCCACAATGGCCGGCCTTTCGCGGCGTTGGCGCGCAACGGAAGTCTGGCCCGGGGCATAGCGCAGTCTGGTAGCGCATCTGGTTTGGGACCAGAGGGTCGGGGGTTCGAATCCCTCTGCCCCGACCA
>CBIHLN010000106.1:0-7574 GCA_966210725.1 uncultured Lysobacter sp.
GCCGGCGCCAGCATCACCAGCAGGCGCGGGTCGAACGGGCGCGGGATCAGGTACTCGGGGCCGAAGGTCGGCATGTCGCCGGTGTAGGCGCTGCCCAGGTCGGAGGCTTCCATGCGGGCCAGCCGGGCGATGGCGCGCACGCAGGCCAGCTTCATCGCCTCGTTGATGCCGGTGGCGCCCACGTCCAGCGCCCCGCGGAAGATGTACGGGAAGCAGAGCGCGTTGTTGACCTGGTTGGGGTAGTCGCTGCGCCCGGTGGCGATGATGCAGTCCGGGCGCACGGCCTTGGCGTCCTCGGGCAGGATCTCCGGGTACGGGTTGGCCAGCGCCAGGATGATCGGGCGCTCGGCCATGGTGGCCAGCATCTCTGGCTTGAGCACGCCGCCGGCCGAGAGGCCCAGGAAGATGTCGGCGCCCTCGACGATGTCGGCCAGCGTGCGCTTGTCGGTGTCGCGGGCGTAACGCGCCTTGTCGGGGTCAAGGTTTGGCCGGCCGGTGTAGAGCACGCCGTCGCGGTCCACCGCCAGGATGTTCTCGGGCTTCATGCCCAGCGCCACCAGCATGTCCAGGCACGCGATGCCCGCAGCGCCGGCACCGGCCGTGGCCAGCTTGACGTCCTCGATGCGCTTGCCGACCACTTCCAGCGCGTTGAACACCGCCGCGCCGACGATGATCGCGGTGCCGTGCTGGTCGTCGTGGAACACCGGGATCTTCATCCGCTCGCGCAGCTTGCGCTCGACGATGAAGCACTCCGGCGCCTTGATGTCCTCGAGGTTGATGCCGCCGAAGGTCGGCTCGAGCGCGGCGATGATGTCGACCAGCTTGTCGGGGTCGCTCTCGTCGACCTCGATGTCGAACACGTCGATGCCGGCGAACTTCTGGAACAGCACGCCCTTGCCTTCCATGACCGGTTTGCCGGCCAGCGGCCCGATGTCGCCCAGGCCCAGCACCGCGGTGCCGTTGCTGATCACCGCCACCAGGTTGCCGCGGGCGGTGTAGTCGAACGCGGTGGTGGGGTCGGCGGCAATCTCCTCGCAGGCGTAGGCCACGCCCGGCGAGTACGCCAGGGCCAGGTCGCGCTGGGTCACCATCGCCTTGGTCGCGATGACCTTGATCTTCCCCCGCGGGGCGATGCGGTGGTAATCGAGCGCGGCTTGCTTGAAATCGTCGGTGTTGGACATCGGGGATCGGCCGGGGGCGCAGGGGGGCCCCCGATTCTAGCGGAGCGCGGGGACGGGGCCCTTTCGTCGCGGCAAGAGCGACCGCAGGCCCGCATTGGCGTGGCCCTCGCCCGTTGTAGCAGCGACGTGCGTCGCGACCACGGGGCCGGGGTGCATCGCGAGCCCGGCCTGCGCAGGCAGGTTCGGTCGCGACTGACGTCGCTCCTACAAGAACGGTTGGCGTCCAGTACCGCGGGCATCGCCCGCCCGTGTAGGAGCGGCTTCAGCCGCGATCGGGAGGCGACGCGGGTTGCAGGGGGCGGCGATCGCGGCTGAAGCCGCTCCTGCACATACCCGTCGGCGTCATAGGGTCAGGTGGCCGTCGTCGGCGTTGACCGCGTCCAGCCGGATGCGGTTGGCGAACAGGGAGAACGCCAGCATCCCGGCCAGGCCGTTGGCGCGGGTGATCCACGGCGGCATCCAGCGCGCGGGCAGTAGCACGCCGGATTCGAACAGCGGCTCGAAGCGTTGGACATCCGCGAGGGTCATCTTGCCCGCGAACAGCCAGCGGCAGGTCTGCAGCTTCTGCGTGCGCAGCGCCCAGCGGAAGAACGTGTGCACGCCGATCAGGCCGCGCAGGTACACCGCGTCCTTGGTGAAGGCCGAGCCGCCGTTCACCGGCACGCCGCGGAACACGCGCTGGGCGGAGGAGAAGCTGTCGACGGGACTTTGCTCCTCGGCCATGAAGTAGTTGAACACTTCGATGAAGTCGGCGCCGTCCATGGCCATCGCGACGGCCTCGATGCGCAGGCTGAGGCGTTTCATGCGGCCGATGTCGATGCTGCCGGTGATCTGCTCGGCGAAGGTCGCCAGGCCCTCCTGGGTTTCGGTCACGCGCGGGGACGGCAACGCCAGGCTCGGCAACACCGGCTGCTCGCGGCCGTTGAGCGCGGTCAGCGAGTGCACGAACGCCTCGTGCTGCAGCAGCTGGTCGCGGTCGTAATCGCTGAAGGCGGCGCCGTCGCGCAGGCGGATGCGGGTGGCACCGGCGGCGGCCTTGGCGATCAGGTTGGGGTCGAGCACGACGTCGATCACGCGGCCGTCGAAGTAGCTGTCGAGGTCGCGCTGCAACTGCAGCTGCAGGGCGATGGCCGAGATCGAGATGTGCTCGGCGGGCGCCATCAGTTCGTGGTCGAGTTCGTCGGCGATCGAGATGAAATGCCGCGCCGCGTCGCGCGTGGTCGGCCCGTTGCCGGGCAGCGGCTCGTCGGGGCGTCCGAACAGGCGCACCGAGTGGGTGGTGACGGCGGTGGTGCCCAGGCACTCCAGCAGTGCGGCGGCCTCGTCCCAGCTGGCGGTGGATTCGATCAGGTACTGGCCGAGCGGGTGCGCGGCGTCGGCGGCTTTCGAGATCGCCGACAGCTCACGGCGCACTTCGCCGAAGTCGTGGCGCGGGTAGTCGATCTTCGGCAAGACCGGGTTGCCGGCGGCATGCGCGGCCAGGAAACGGCGCTCGACCTCGGCCGGCCAGCTGGTCAGGGTGAGCAGCTTGATGTCGCGCACGGCGGCGACCATGCGCGCATCCAGCGCGGCGTGGTGGGCGATCTCAGGGCTGTCAGCGCTTTCCATACTTGTCGGCCAGCCGCTTGCCCGGCGCCTTGGACTGGGTCTTGTCGTCGGCGGTTTCCGCGCGCCGCTGCGCCAGCCGGCCGGCGGCACCGGCCACTTCCTCGCCCAGCTTGCGGTAGTTGGCGAACCGCTGCGCGTCCAGCGTGCCGGCCTCGATCGCCGCGCGCACCGCGCAGCCGGGCTCGCGGTCGTGGGCGCAATCGCGGAACCGGCACTGCGCGGCCAGCGCCTCGACGTCGCCGAAGTTCTCGGCCACGTCCTCCTCGCCGGTGGGCTTGAGCTCGCGCATGCCGGGCGTGTCGATCATGCAGGCGCCGGTCGGCAGCGGGATCAGCGCGCGGTGGGTCGTGGTGTGGCGGCCGCGCGAGTCGCTGCCGCGGACCTCGCCGGTCTTCATGCGCTCGATGCCCAGCAGCGTGTTGGTGAGCGTGGACTTGCCGGCGCCCGATGAGCCCACCAGCACCACGGTGCGGCCCGGCCCGAGCCACGGCTTGAGCGCGGCGACCGAGTCGGCCTCACGCGCGTTGACGGTGCGCACCGCCACGCCCTGTGCGGCCAGTTCGGCCAAGGCGGCGACCGCGCCGGGCAGCGCGTGCGCGCCTTCGGCCATCGCCACGTCGGCCTTGGTCAGCACCACCACGGGCTCGGCGCCACCGCGCACCAGCAGCAGGTAGCGCTCGATCCGGCGCGGGTTGAAGTCGGCGTCCAGCCCGCACACCACGAACACGGTGTCGACGTTGGCCGCGATCAGCTGCTGGCGGTAGTGCTCGCCGGCCGCGCCGCGCTTGATGGCCGTGCGCCGCGGCAGCAGGGCCACGACCTTGCCGGACGCCAGGGCACCTTCGACCAGCACCCAGTCGCCCACGGCGGGGCGCTGCTCGGGATCGACCCCGCCCTTGCGGGTGTTGGGCGGGCGCTGCCACTCGGGCAGTGACTCGACGGAAAACGTGTCGCCGCTGGCGTCCACGGCGATCTGGTAGCCGCTGCGGTGCTGTTCGACGATGCGTGCCGGCCAGGCCCCGGGGTGCTCTGCCATCAAGGTCCGCCACGCTTCCACGGAAGGCAGCCCGTCGGGCTGCAGCGGCCAGCCGATCGCCTCGAGCGCGGCAGGGGTGGAGGTCAACGGCGGTCGCGGGCTGGGGTCATGGCGCGGATTCTAGCCCCGTGGCGCGCCGCCGCCGCCGCGGGTGCCACGCCGCACTGGCTGGAATGTGCGCGCGGAGGCGTTCTACTCGTCGGGGACCACCTGCATGCCCGCGCCGACGGGCGCGGCCGGACCGGCGTAACGGGACGGCGGAATCGGCTAGGCTTCCCGCTCCTTTTCCCGACCGCCCTGCCCGATGTCCAGCCTGAAGACCCGCGAGCGCCTGTCCGAAGTCCGTTACGAGATCCGCGGCGAACTGGCGCGTCGGGCCCGCGAGCTGGAGGCCCAGGGCCGGCGGCTGATCAAGCTGAACATCGGCAACCCGGGCGCCTTCGGGTTCCGTGCGCCCGAACACCTGCAACGTGCGATCGCCGAGCGCATCGCCGACACCGACCCATACACGCACCAGCAGGGGCTGCCAGCCGCGCGCGAGGCGATCGCCGCGTTCCACAAGCAGCGCGGCACCCCCAACGCCACGCCCGAGCGGGTGTTCATCGGCAACGGCGTCAGCGAGCTGATCGACCTCAGCCTGCGCGCGCTGCTCAACCCGGGCGACGAGGTGCTGCTGCCCTCGCCCGACTACCCGTTGTGGTCGGCGGCGACGATCCTCAATGACGGCAGGCCGGTGTATTACCGCTGCGCGCCGGAGAACGGGTTCCTGCCCGACCCGGACGAGATCGAGAAGCTGGTCTCCAGCCGCACGCGCGCGATCGTCCTGATCAACCCCAACAACCCGACCGGCGCGGTGTACCCGCGCGGGTTGCTCGAGCGCATCGTCGCCATCGCGCAGCGCCACCAGCTGCTGCTGATGAGCGACGAGATCTACGACTCGATCCTGTACGACGGCGCGGCGTTCCATCCCCTGGCACCCCTGGCCGGCGACGTGCCGTGCCTGTCGTTCGGGGGGCTGAGCAAGGTGCACCGCGCCTGCGGCTGGCGCGTGGGCTGGGCGGTGCTGTCGGGCGACCCGCTGCTGTCGGGCGAGTTCCACCACGCCATGGACCTGCTGGGCGCGCTGCGGCTGTGCGCCAACGTGCCGGGGCAGTTCGCGATCGAAGCCGCGCTCCATGGCGAGGACACCATTGCCGCGCTGTGCGCGCCCGGCGGTCGGCTGTATGAAGCGCGTCGCGCGGTGGTCGATGCCGTTGGCGCCAGCGCGCACCTGTCGCTGGTGCAGCCGGGCGGCGCGCTGTACGCGTTCCCGTCGGTGACCGGCGCGGCCAGGGTCGGCTTCGACGACCACGCCTTCGCATTGGAGCTGCTGGAGACCGAGGACGTGCTGGTGGTGCCGGGCTCGAGCTTCAACGTGCCCTACCGCACCCATTTCCGCGCCACGCTGCTGCCCCAGCCCGATGAACTGCGCGAAGTGTTCGCGCGCATCGAGCGGGTGCTGGACCGGCATGCAGAACGCGCGCAGGCGCGGCAGACGGCGGTGGCGTGAGGGCGTTGTGCCACGGCGGGCGCGGCGCATGCCGCGGCTGCGCACTCACCCGCCCTGATCCGTGCCACCGGTGGCAACATCGCTCGACGAGACCCCAATGCCAGAAGCCAGCAGCCCCCTGACCTACCTCGCCCTGGGCGACAGCTACACCATCGGCGAGGGCGTCGCGCCGCGTGAGCGTTGGCCGATGCAACTGGTGGTGGCACTGCGCCGGGACGGCATCGCCGTCGACGACCCGCGCGTCATTGCCACTACCGGCTGGACCACCGATGAGCTGTCGGCCGCGATTGATGCCGCCGAACCGCTCGGCACGTGGGACTTCGTGAGCCTGCTCATCGGCGTCAACAACCAGTACCGCGGACGCGACGCGGGCGAGTACGCGCAGCAGTTCGATGCCTTGCTGCGGCGCGCGGTGTCGCTGGCCGGCGGCCGCGCGGGGCGGGTGCTGGTGCTGTCGATCCCCGACTGGGGCGTGACGCCGTTTGCCCACGCTGACGGCGCCGACCCGTCGCGGGTGGAGCACGAGCTGGACGACTACAACGCCCGCGCACGGCTGCGCTGCGAGGCGGCGGGCGTCGCGTTCGTCGATATCACGCCGGTGTCGCGCGCGCGCGGCGCCGAACCGGCCATGCTGGTGGCCGATGGCCTGCACCCGTCGGGCGCGATGTACGCGCTGTGGATGGTGCAGGCGCTGCCGGTGGCGCGTCGCCTGCTTGCGGAGACGGGCCCATGAATGCCGCGACCCGACCCGTGGACAGCGCGCGCGCGCGCGGCATCGCCGACGCGTTCCGTCCCGCCCGCCCCTGGGGCAACTACTGGGACTACTTCTATTGCCGCAGCAAGCTGGGCAGCGATCCGCTGTACCCGGGCGTGTGCGATGCACTGCGCGGCACGTCCGCGCCGCTGCTGGACCTGGGCTGCGGGCTGGGCCTGCTGGCGCACGCGCTGGCCGCCGACGGCATCGCGCTGCCCTACCGCGGCGTGGACAGCGACGACGCGAAGATCCAGCGTGCGAAACGCGCGGCCGCGCGGGTCGGCCTGCACGGTGCCACGTTCGACACCGTGGACCTGGCCCGCGTGATCCCCCAGCATCACGGCAGTGTCGCCATCCTCGACGTGTTGCAGTTCATTCCGCCCGAGGCCCAGGCGCGCCTGCTGGATGCCGCGGTGGCGATGCTGTCGCCCGGCGCGAAGCTGGTGATCCGCACCGGGCTGGACGACGGCAGCGGCCGGGCGCGCATCACCCGCGCGGTGGACGTGTTCTCGCGTGTGCTGGGCTGGATGAACGCCGCCCCGCGCTACTACCCGGAGGCCGAGGCGCTGCGCGCACGGTTCGAAGGCGCCGGGCTGGCGTACGAGATCGAGCCGCTGTACGGCAACACGCCGTTCAACAACTGGCGGGTGGTGGCGGAGCGGCGCTGAGCGGCTAACAGCCGTGTTGCTGGCACGTTTGTAGGAGCGGCTTCAGCCGCGATCGGGATGCGACGCAGGCGCCCGTCGCGTTGATCGCGGCTGAAGCCGCTCCTACAGGGGTGTCATGGCGACCTGCCTGCTCGTCCGCCCGCCTTGAGGAGCCAGATGAAACAAGGGCGCCGATTGGCGCCCTTGTTCGTCATGATCGCGATGTCACCGCGAGCGGCTTACTCGCTCAGCTCGTTCCACAGGAACGTGTACGCCATGGCGTTCATGTGCGCGGCCTGCGCGTTGTTGGCCGCACCGCCGTGGCCGCCTTCGATGTTCTCGTAGTAGCGCACGTCCTTATCGGCCTCGACCATCTTGGCCATCATCTTGCGGGCGTGGCCGGGGTGGACGCGGTCGTCGCGGGTCGAGGTCATGAACAGCGTCGGCGGGTAGTCCTGCTGCGCGTCGAACAGGTGGTACGGCGAGAAGGTCTGGATGAATTCCCATTCCTCCGGCTTGTCGGGGTTGCCGTACTCGGCCATCCATGACGCGCCGGCCAGCAGCTTGTGGTAGCGCTGCATGTCCAGCAGCGGCACCTGCACGACCACCGCGCCGAACAGGTCCGGGTACTGGGTCAGCATGTTGCCGGTGAGCAGGCCGCCGTTGCTGCCGCCCTGGATGCCCAGATGCTCGGGCGAGGTGACCTTGCGGGCGATGAGGTCGCGCGCGACCGCGGCGAAGTCTTCGTAGGCCTTGTGGCGGTTGGCCTTGAGCGCGGCCTGGTGCCAGCGCGGGCCGT
>CBIHLN010000107.1:0-7530 GCA_966210725.1 uncultured Lysobacter sp.
ACATGCAAGTCATCAACTCCAACATCATGTCGCTCAACGCGCAGCGCAACCTGTCCAACACGGGTGCGGATCTGGCCACCAGCCTGCAGCGCCTGTCCTCGGGCCTGCGCATCAACAGCGCCAAGGACGACGCCGCCGGCCTCGCCATCTCCGAGCGCTTCACCACCCAGATCCGCGGCATGGACCAGGCTGCCCGCAACGCCAACGACGGCATCTCGCTGGCGCAGACCGCCGAAGGCGCGATGGGCGAGATCGGCAACAACCTGCAGCGCATCCGCGAGCTGGCCGTGCAGTCGCGCAACGCCACCAACTCCGCCTCCGACCGCGAAGCCCTGAACAAGGAAGCCCAGCAGCTGAAGGCCGAGATCGACCGCGTCGCCACGCAGACCTCGTTCAACGGCGTCAAGCTGCTCGACGGTTCGTTCCAGGACCAGACCTTCCAGGTCGGCGCCAACCAGGGCGAGACCATCACCGTGTCGTCGATCACCGATGCCAGCTCCGATGCGCTGGGCAGCTGGAATTCGGTCGCCACCGCCAACGCCACGGCCTCGTCCGGTGCGTTCGCCGATGTGACGCTGGCCACCACCGGTGACGAATTCAGCATCACCGTCGACGGCGAAACGGCTGTCGCGATCACCGCCGCCGCCGATGGCGAGGTGGTGGACGCCGCGGCCATCGACGCCGAGCTGGCTTCGAACGCCGCAACGCTGGAAGCTGCAGGCATCACCTTCACCGGCAGCGCCGCTGACGGCGACCTGGCCTTCAGCAAGGCCGACGGCTCGGCGTTCGACGTCTCCGTGGTCAACGATTCCAGCGCCGACGGCTTTGCCGGCGCCGACTTCGCCACCGGTGACAACACCGTCGACAACGGTGCCGCTGCGGCCGCCCAGACCGGCTTCGCCAGCCTCGACATCTCCACCGTCGAAGGTGCCGACGCCGCGATGCTGGCGATGGACGGCGCGCTGACCGCGCTCAACACCGCCCGCGCCGACATGGGTGCCGTGCAGAACCGCTTCAGCTCGGTCGTCGCCAACCTGTCGTCGAACTCCGAGAACCTGTCGGCGGCCCGCAGCCGCATCCAGGACGCGGACTTCGCCAAGGAGACCGCCCAGCTGACCCGCAACCAGATCCTCCAGCAGGCCGGCACCGCGATGCTGGCCCAGGCCAACCAGGCGCCCCAGGGCGTGCTGAGCCTGCTGCGCTGATGATCGACCCCGGAGGCGCGGCACCCGCCGCGCCTTCCGGACCTGCAGGGCGCGGGTGATCCAACTCACCCGCGTCCCACCCATTCCGCTGCTGCGCGTCGACGCCCCGGAGCCCCGTGATGCAAGTCATCAACTCCAACATCATGTCGCTCAACGCGCAGCGCAACCTGTCCAACACGGGTGCGGATCTGGCCACCAGCCTGCAGCGCCTGTCCTCGGGCCTGCGCATCAACAGCGCCAAGGACGACGCCGCCGGCCTCGCCATCTCCGAGCGCTTCACCACCCAGATCCGCGGCATGGACCAGGCTGCCCGCAACGCCAACGACGGCATCTCGCTGGCGCAGACCGCCGAAGGCGCGATGGGCGAGATCGGCAACAACCTGCAGCGCATCCGCGAGCTGGCCGTGCAGTCGCGCAACGCCACCAACTCCGCCTCCGACCGCGAAGCCCTGAACAAGGAAGCCCAGCAGCTGAAGGCCGAGATCGACCGCGTCGCCACGCAGACCTCGTTCAACGGCGTCAAGCTGCTCGACGGCTCGTTCCAGGACCAGACCTTCCAGGTCGGCGCCAACCAGGGCGAGACGATCGACCTCGCCAGCATCGTCGATGCATCTTCCAGCGCCTTGGGAACGTGGACCGGGGGACCGGCGTCAACCGGGGTTTCGGGGGCGTTCCAGAGCTTCACTCTGGGGACGGGGTCGGGCACTCAAACGTACTCGATGTCCGTCGATGGAACGGAGTTGTTCTACCTCGCGGCCACCAGCGCCACTATCAGCGCCGCAGACATTGACTCCCAGCTGGGAGACGGATCCTACGGTAAAGACCAGTTGGATTCGCTCGGAATGACCGTCACTGGTTCGGCCGCTGCCGGGACGCTGTCGTTTGCACGCTTGGATGGCGCCGAGTTCGAGCTGACCGTGCGCAACGATGCGGGCACTGGGGGCTTCAGCAGCACGAATTTCAGCATCGGAGTTCATTCGATCTCTGGAGAACAGACCGGTTTCGCCGACCTGGACATCTCGACCACCGCCGGCGCCGATGACGCCATGCTCGCCATGGACGCCGCCCTGAACGCGCTCAACACCGCCCGCGCCGACATGGGTGCGGTGCAGAACCGCTTCAGCTCGGTCGTCGCCAACCTGTCGTCGAACGCCGAGAACCTG
Organism: uncultured Lysobacter sp.; assembly: GCA_966210725.1. Classification (GTDB taxonomy): domain Bacteria; phylum Pseudomonadota; class Gammaproteobacteria; order Xanthomonadales; family Xanthomonadaceae; genus Lysobacter_C. Next base: position 2,369 of record CBIHLN010000107.1, read on the forward strand.
TCGGCGGCCCGCAGCCGCATCCAGGACGCGGACTTCGCCAAGGAGACCGCCCAGCTGACCCGCAACCAGATCCTCCAGCAGGCCGGCACCGCGATGCTGGCCCAGGCCAACCAGGCGCCCCAGGGCGTGCTGAGCCTGCTGCGCTGATGAGGTGACCCGATGCGCCGCGCCCGCCCCGTCCACCGCACTGCCGCCACACACGCCCCGGGCGTGCGGCACGGCGCGTGCATGGACGCCGGCATGAGCGACTGCCGCGTCACCATTCCGTCGCCGTGCGCGACCTCCACGCCGGGAACGAGGCCATGAGCGCGATCGGCTCCAGCCTGGACGTCAACGGCATCGTCAGCCAGCTGGTGGCCGCCGAGCGCGCGCCCACCGATGCGCGAAACGACCGCACCAGCAGGCAGTTGCAGGCGCAGATCTCCGCGCTGGGCAGCCTGCGCAGCGCCTTTTCCACGCTTCGCACGTCCGCCGAAGCGCTGTCCTCGAACGGCGCACGCAACGCGCGCAACGTGACGGTCGAGAAGGACGCCGGCTTCACCGCCACGGCCACCGCCGGCGCCGCGCTGGGCCAGTACCGCGTCGAGGTCGAAGCCCTGGCGGCCGCCCAGAAACTGGCGTCCGCCGGCTTTCCCGACAGCGAAGCCGCGGTCGGCACCGGCACCCTGTCCCTCGCGTTCGGCGAGACCACGCTCGACATCGAGATCGAGGCCGGGGCCAGCTCGCTGGCGGGGATCCGCGATGCCATCAACGTCGCGGCCGGCGGCGAAGGCATCCTGGCGACCATCATCGAATCCGACGCCGGCGCGCACCTGGTGCTGAGCGCCACGAAGACCGGCACCGCCAATGCCATCACCGTCACCACCAGCGGCGGCGACGGCGGCCTGTCGGCCTTCACCTTCGACGGTGCCACCGGCGGCATGCAGCAGCAGGCCGCGGCCGCCGATGCCGTCGTGCATATCGACGGCCTGACGCGAACCCTGTCGGAAAACCGCATCGCCGACCTGGTGCCGGGCGTCACGGTCGAGCTGACCCGTGCCGAACCCGGCACGGCGTTCACGCTCGGCGTCGCCTCGGACCCGTCGGCGCAACGCAACGCGGCCAAGGCGTTCGTCAACGCCTACAACGGCGCGCACGGCGCGATCGCCAGCGCCACCGCCTACAACACCAGCACGCAGGTGGCCGCCGCGCTCAACGGCGACGCCATGGTGCGTGGCGCCAGCCGCGACCTGCGCGCCCACCTCAGCAGCCATGTCGTCGAACTCAAGGCCGTGGGCATCACGGTCGAGAAGGACGGCAAGCTCAAGATCGACGAGGCCGCCTTCAACAAGGCGATCGCCGAGGACCCGGCTGCCGTGTCGGCGCTGTTCGACGAAGAGGCCGGCATCGGCGCGGGCGTGACCCGCACGCTGGACACGCTGCTCGACGACGACGGCCTGATGGACAGCCGCAGCGACAGCCTGGATGCGCGCACCAAGGCACTGGATTCGCAACGCCTGGCGCTGGACCGCCGCATGGAGCAGGTGGAAGCCCGCTACCGCGCGCAGTTCGTCGCCCTCGACGGGCTGGTGGCGCAGCTCCAGAGCACCAGCAACTACCTCGCACAACAACTCGCCAACCTGCCCGGATTCTGAGGTCTACCCCATGTACAGCGCCCACAACCTCGCCAACCAGTACCGCCAGACCAGCGTGTCCAGCGCGGTGCTGGACGCCGATCCGCACCGGCTGATCGGGCTGATGCTGTCGGGCGCGCGTGAGCGTGCGCGGCTGGCGGTGGCGTGCCTGGAGCGCGGCGACCTGCTGCGCAAGTCGCAGGCCATCTCCGACGCCAGCGCGATTATTGGCGGCCTCAACGGGTCGCTCAACCACGAAGCCGGTGGCGAGATCGCCGACGGACTGGCCGCGCTCTACGACTACGCCCAGCGCCGCCTGCTGGAGGCCAACGCCGGCAACCAGACCGCGCCGCTGCAGGAGGTCGACGCCCTGCTGGCCGACATCGAGACGGCGTGGAATTCCATCGGCCAGGGCCAGCCCCAGCCGGCCGGCCGCGGCGCATGACCCCTGCACTGCCCGCCGACGCGATCCGCGCCTCGCTGGACGCCGGCGACTGGGACGCCGCCGCGGCGCTGATGCGCGACCACGAAGTCGAACTGCGCAAGACCCTCGACAGTGGGGGCGGCGACCGCGCCGCACTGCTCGCACTTCTGAACGCGCAACAGGCGTTCCTCGCCGAACTGGCCGTCACCCGCGACGAAGCCGCCGCGGCGATCGGCCGACTGGGCCGCGACAAGCGCGGCGTGCAGGCCTACCTCGCGGGCGGTTGAGCGGCATGAATGCCGACACCGCACGCGGCGAAGTCTTCGGCGACGCACTGGCCTGCGAAGAGGCACGGCCGGCCGCGTTCCACCCCGGCACCGCGGAACCCGAGCGCCTGCGCGCGGCCTGCCTGCGCTCGGAAGGCCTGCTGCGAGCGCTCGCCGTGGTGGAAGACAGCCGCGGCGTGGAGGAAAACGAGGAGTACGACCCGGGCACCGCGGCGCTCAACCGCCTGGAAGCCAAGGTCGACCTGCTGACCGCGCTGGTGGCGCGCCTTGCCCGCACGCACGAGCCGGCCGATCCGGTCCGCGCGCTGCGCTGGTCGGCGCTGGGCGTGTGCGTCTCCAGCGATGCCGCCGCGGCGCCGGGCACCACCGGCCTCTTCCGCATCCAGCCGTCGGACTGGCTGCCCGAATCGCTCGAACTGCCGGCCACCGTGCTGGCGAGCGTCACCGACGGCGCCGGCCCGCAACTGTGGCTGCGCTTCGGTCCGCTGACCCCGGCGCTGGAATCGGCCCTGGAACGCCACCTGTTCCGCGTGCACCGCCGCGCGATCGCGGAGTCCCGCCGGCCGCGCTGATGCGCCCCACCCGCTTCCTGTAGGAGCGGCTTCAGCCGCGAAGCCGGTTCGCCGCGAGCCCACACCACCTTTGTAGGAGCGACATAAGTCGCGACCCACAACGCTCGGCAGCTGGCGATGTCGCGACTCACGTCGCTCCTACAGTGGGCAGGACCACAGCGAGTCGGGCGAGGCTTCCGCTGGCACCGCCCCACCCCGTCGGCTAAGGTGGCCGGCACCGCCGCCTACGCCCGGCCGGAGCCCTGATACGTGCGGGTATTGATCTGCGACGACCACACCCTGATCCGTGCCGGCCTCCGGCGCCTGGTGGAATCGTTCGATGACGTGCAGGTGGTGGCCGAGGCCGCCAGCGCCGACGAGGTCGTGATCCGCGCGCGCGAACACCAGCCCGAGGCCATCCTGCTTGATTTGTCGATGCCGGGCCGCAGCGGCTTCGAGGCGCTGGACGAGTTGCGCCGCGTCTGCCCCGACACCGCCGTGGTGATCATGTCGATGCACGACGACGCCACCCACGTGCGCGAGGCGCTGGCGCGCGGCGCGAGCGGCTTCGTGGTCAAGGAGGCCGCGCCGGCCGAGCTGGAGATCGCGTTGCGCGCCGCGGCCGCCGGCCGCACGTACCTCAGCCCGCAGGTGTCGGCGCCGCAGTTGCGCGGCGCCCGGCCGGAGAAGCCTGACGCGCGCCAGGCCGCCGACACGCTGCCGCCGCGCCAGAAGGAGATCCTGGCCATGCTCGGCCAGGGCCGCACGACCAAGCAGATCGCCGGCGACCTGGGCATCAGCGTCAAGACCGTGGAGACGCACCGCGCCCGGCTGATGGAGGCCCTGGGCTGCCGCAACGCCGTCGAGCTGCTGCGCACCGCGATGCGCCTGCACGACGAACTGTGACCCCGCGCCGGGATTCCGGCGCCGTGTAGGGGAAACCCTGACACGCCACTGGGGGATGCCCCCACACCCCTCGGGTTTGCCCCGATTCGCTTGCCGGCGCGCCAGGCGCAGCATGCAAGCCGTGGACCACGCGGACGAATGCGTGGGGACCACGGGGACTCGCAGCGGCGCCGCGCGCCGTGCTCCAGGGGATCACCATGAAGACCACCGTCACCGCCAAGCTGAGCCAGGGCGTCAACCTGACCCCGCAGCTGCTGCAGTCCATCCGCCTGCTGCAGCTGACCGCGCCGCAGTTGGAGATGGAGCTGCGCGAGGCGCTGGAGCGCAACCCGCTGCTGGAGACCGAGGGCGACGACGAGGCGGGCGAGACCGATGCCTCCGCCGAGGCCGGCGACGACGCCGCGCTGGAGGCGGCGGCCTGGGACGAGCTGCCCGAACCGGCCTTCATGTCCGGCCTGTCCGCCGGCGGCGGCGGGGACGACGACGCCACCGCGCGCATCGCCGCCGGGGAGTCCAGCGACTGGCGCGTGCGCACCCTGCGCGAACTGGCCGCCGATTGGAACGATGCCGACCTCGCCATCGCCTCCTGGTGGCTGGACCACTGCGACGACCAGGGCTTCCTGGAGGTTCCGCACCCGGAACTGCTGACCCGCGCCACGCACGCGCTGGGACTGGAGCCGCTTGAGATCGAATCCGTCCGCCTGCGCCTGCTGCACGGCGACTGGGCGGGCCTGGCTGCCGGCGACGCGCGCGAATGCCTGCTGGCGCAGCTGGCCGCGCGCGACACCGACCATGCGGCCCACGCGCTGGCGCGCCGCATCGTCGCCTCCCACCTGGAGCTGCTGGCCCGCCACGACCAGGCCGCGCTTGCCAAGGCACTCGGTGCCGACCTCGACAGCGTCCAGGCCGCCATCGCCGTGGTGCTGTCGCTGCGCCCCTCGGCGGTGGAAGAACCCGCGTCCGTCGAAGGCACCCACATCATTCCCGACGTCGTCGTGCGCCACCTCGGTGGCGGCTGGCGCGTCGCGCTCAACGGCCGCAGCACGCCGCGCGTGCGCATCGCCGCGCATTGCGAGCAGGCGCTGGCGGGCGCGCCGGGCGAACACAGCGCGCTGCGCGGCCTGCTGGACGAGGCCCGCTGGCTGGTGCGCGGCATCGCCATGCGCAACGACACCCTGCTGCGCACCGCGCAGGTGCTGGTCGAGCGCCAGCAGGCGTTCCTGGAGCGCGGCGAGGAGGCCATCGCGCCGCTGACCCTGCGCGAAGTCGCCGACGCCATCGGCATGCACGAGTCCACCGTCTCGCGCATCACCAGCGGCAAGTACATCCAGACCCCGCGCGGCACGTTCGAGCTCAAGCGCCTGTTCGCGGTGCGGCTGGA
>CBIHLN010000108.1:0-7522 GCA_966210725.1 uncultured Lysobacter sp.
AGGGCCAGTTCCTGTCGCCGTGGGAGATGAAGCACGTCGCCGACAAGGCGCTGGCGACCGGCAACAAGGACATCATGGTCTGCGAGCGCGGCGCCAGCTTCGGTTACAACAACCTGGTCAGCGACATGCGCAGCCTTGCGGTGATGCGCGATACCGGCTGCCCGGTGGTGTTCGATGCCACGCACTCGGTGCAGCTGCCCGGCGGTGCCGGTGGCAAGTCGGGCGGGCAACGCGAGTTCGTGCCGGTGCTGTCGCGCGCGGCCATGGCCGTGGGCATCAGCGGCATCTTCATGGAAACCCACCCCGACCCCGAGAAGGCGCTGTCGGACGGCCCCAACGCGTGGCCGCTGCCGAAGATGCGCGCCCTGCTGGAGACGCTGATGGCCATCGACGAGGTCACCAAGCGCAACGGCTTCCTCGAGAGCGAGGCCTGACTTTTTTGACGCGGATGCACGCGATCCGTCGACCGAGTCGATCGATCCGTGCGATCCGTGGCTGGAACGCTATTCCCAACCACTTTCGACAGAGCCCATGACGACCATCGCCAAGATCCACGCCCGCGAAATCCTCGACAGCCGCGGTAACCCCACGCTCGAAGCCGAGGTCACGCTGGCCGATGGCAGTTTCGGTCGCGCCATGGTCCCGTCGGGTGCCTCCACGGGCACCAAGGAAGCGGTGGAGCTGCGCGACGGCGACAAGACCCGCTACCTGGGCAAGGGCGTGCGGCAGGCGGTGGAGAACGTCAACGGCCCGATCGCCAAGGCGCTGGCGGGCTTCGACGGCGCCGACCAGGCCGGGCTCGATCGCCGCCTGATCGATCTGGACGGCACCGAGAACAAAGGCCGCCTGGGCGCGAACGCGTTGCTGGGCGTGTCGATGGCCAACGCGCACGCGGTGGCCGCGTCGAAGAAGCAGCCGCTGTGGCAGCACCTGGCGAATGGCCGCGCGGTGTCGCTGCCGGTGCCGATGATGAACATCATCAACGGCGGTGCGCATGCCGACAACAACGTCGACCTGCAGGAATTCATGGTCCTGCCGGTCGGCATGGACAGCTTCTCCGAGGCGCTGCGCGCCGGCACCGAGGTGTTCCACGCGCTCAAGTCCGTGCTCAAGGGCCGCGGCCTGTCGACGGCGGTGGGCGACGAGGGCGGCTTCGCGCCGGACCTGCGCAGCAACGAGGAAGCGCTGGAGACCATCCTCGAGGCGATCGGCAAGGCCGGCTACAAGGCGGGCGAGGACATTCTGCTGGGCCTGGACGTCGCGTCGAGCGAGTTCTTCGACAACGGCAAGTACCACCTGACCGGCGAGGGCAAGCGCCTGACCTCCGAGCAGTTCGCCGACTTCCTCGCCGGCTGGGCCGCGCAGTACCCGATCGTCACCATCGAGGACGGCATGGACGAGGGCGACTGGGACGGCTGGAAGCTGCTCACCCGGAAGATCGGCGACAAGGTGCAGCTGGTCGGCGACGACCTGTTCGTGACCAACCCGCGCATCTTCAAGGACGGCATCGACCAGCGCGTCGCCAATGCCATCCTGATCAAGGTCAACCAGATCGGCACGCTGACCGAGACGCTGGAGGCGATTGCGATGGCGGATGCCGCCGGCTACGCGGCCGTCGTCTCGCACCGTTCGGGCGAGACCGAGGACACCACCATCGCCGACATCGCGGTGGCCACCACCGCCACCCAGATCAAGACCGGATCGCTGTGCCGCAGCGACCGCGTGGCCAAGTACAACCAGCTGCTGCGCATCGAGGAGCAGCTGGGTGCGGCCGCCCGCTATGCCGGCCGCCACGCCTTCGTCAGCCTGAAGCGCTGACGGGACACACCGGCCATGCGCTGGCTGCGGCTGCTGATGGTGGTGCTGCTGGCGATGCTGGCCTGGCTGCAGTACCACCTGTGGCTCGACGAAGGCGGCCGGCGTTCGGTCGCCAAGCTCGAGGCGCAGGTCGAGCAGCAGGCGCACGACAACGGCGGGCTGCAGCAACGCAACGACGCGCTGCAGGCCGAGGTCGAGGACCTGAAGTCGGGCGAGGCCGCCGTCGAGGAGCGCGCCCGCAGCGAGCTGGGCATGATCAAGCCGGGCGAGACCTTCTATCGTGTGGTGGAGCCGGCGTCGCCCATGGCGGCGCCGGCCGTTGATCCGGGCGCCGCTGAAGCAGGCGTCGACTGAATGGCGGGCGTGATCCCGCGAACCGTCTGGGCGGTCGTGCCGGCGGCGGGCCGCGGCACGCGCTTCGGCGGTGACGTGCCCAAGCAATACCTCGAGGTGGCGGGGCGCAGTGTTCTCGAACACGCGCTGCGTGCGCTGCTGTCGCATCCCGGGGTGGACGGCGCCATGGTCGCGCTCTCACCCGAGGACACCCGGTGGCCGGGCTGGACGACGCTGTGCGGAAAGCCGGTGCTGCGATGCGAGGGCGGCGGCGAGCGCGCCGATTCGGTGCGGGCCGCGCTCCATGCGCTGCCGGCGTCGGTGCCAGGCGATGCGCTGGTGCTGGTGCACGACGCGGCCCGGCCGAACCTGGCGGTGTCGGATCTTGATCGGCTGATCGAGGCCGCAATGGAGTCCCGGGACGGCGCGATCCTGGCCGCGCCCATGCGTGACACGCTCAAGCGCGCCGGCAGCGACGGTTGCATCGCCGCCACCGAGTCGCGCGAAGCGCTCTGGCGCGCACTGACACCGCAGGCCTTCCGGCGCGACGCCCTGGTCGGTGCACTGGAATCGGCGCGTGCCTCCGGCGTGGCGATCACCGACGAGGCCATGGCAATTGAGCGCGCCGGTGGTCGTCCGGTGCTCGTCGAGGGCCGTGAGGACAACCTCAAGATCACGACACCGGCCGACCTGCGGCTGTCCGAGTTCCTGTTGTCCGCACGATCCGCAGGTTGACCCATCCAACCTGCCTGGGCGCGTTGCCGTCCAGGTCGCGCGGTCGGGGCGACGGCGTCGCCGGCACGTGCCGAGCGGGCACGCGACCCCATCGCGGCTGAAGCCGCTCCTACAATGGCGCCGGGCGGCAGGGCCGCGAAAAGGTTGAGGTTTCGATGACATTCCGCATTGGCCAGGGCTTCGATGTCCATGCCTTCACCGATGGCGACCACGTGATGCTGGGCGGCGTGCGTGTTACGCACGACCGTGGCGTCGATGCGCACTCCGATGGCGACGTCGTGCTCCATGCCCTGTGCGACGCGATGCTCGGTGCGCTGGCGCTGGGCGACATCGGCCGCCACTTCCCGCCGTCCGACGCGCGCTGGAAGGGCGCCGACAGCCGCACGTTCCTCCGCCACTGCGACAGCCTGCTGCGGGAGCGCGGATGGCGGGTGGGCAATGCCGACCTCACCGTCATCTGCGAGCGTCCCAAGGTCGGCCCGCATGCCGACGCGATGCGTGAGGGCATTGCGGGCGACCTGGGCATCGGCGTCGACGACGTCAGCGTGAAAGCGACCACCAGCGAGCGGCTGGGCTTCACCGGACGTGGCGAAGGCATCGCGGCGCAGGCCATCTGCCTGCTCGTGCGGGCATGAGCGACATCCACGTGTTACTGCCGCACGCCCATGGCGAAGCGGTGCTGTCGGCCCGCATGCGCAGCGTGCCGGAGGATTTCCAAGTCCACGAGTTGCCGTCCTTCGAACCCGCGGGGAGCGGCGAACACCTGCTGCTGACGGTCGAGAAGCGCGGCATGAACACGGCCTACGCCGCGCGCCTGCTCGCCGAGTGGGCGGGTGTGCCGGAGATGGCGATCGGGTACGCCGGCCTGAAGGACCGGCACGCGCTGACCGTGCAGCGCTTCAGCGTGCACCTGCCCAGGCGCGTGGCCCCCGACATCGCGCTGCTGGAGCGCGAAGGCGAACTGCGCGTGCTCGACCACCACTGGCATTCGCGCAAGCTGCCGCGCGGTGCACTGGCCGGCAACCGCTTCGGGCTGCTGCTGCGCGACGTGCAGGGCGAGCCGGAAGCCATCGACCTGCGGCTCGAACGCATCGCCCGGGCCGGCGTCCCCAACTACTTCGGCGAACAGCGCTTTGGCCGCGACGGCGACAACATCGCCCAGGCGCGTTCGATGTTCGCCGGGCGCCGCGTGCGGCGCGAACAGCGCGGCATTCTGCTTTCGGCTGCGCGATCGCAGCTGTTCAACCGCGTGTTGGCCGCACGGATCGAGCGGAGTAACTGGGACGCTGCGCTGGCGGGCGAGGTCTGGATGCTGGACGGCACCCGCAGTGTGTTCGGCCCCCAGCCACTGGATGACGCCCTGGAGACGCGCCTCCAGCAAATGGACATCCACCCGACCGGGCCGCTGTGGGGGCGCGGCGCTTTGCGGAGCGCGGACGAGGTCGCCGCGATCGAGCATGCCGTGCTGGAGGACGACGAATCGCTGGCGCTGAAGAAGGGGCTGGAGCGCGCCGGCCTGTCGCAGGAGCGCCGTGCCCTCAGGGTGCGGCCGGCCGACCTGGCATGGACGCGGCCGGCGCCCGACACGCTGTCACTGTCCTTCAGTCTGCCCGCCGGCAGCTACGCGACGGCCGTGTTGGCCGAACTGGGGGAGGTCGCCGCCCAGTCGCCGTTCTGACAGCCGCCCGCCGCCGTTCGTCGGCCGCGTGCCCCGGGCACTGGCCTCCACCGACAGTCGGCGTATAAGCCGAAGTGAGCCCGGCAGGGGCCGGGCCGACCGGTGCAGGCCTGCACCGATTCGGAGGATGCCGTCATGAATGCGAAATTGCGTGTTGCGATGCTGTCGCTTTCCGTGGTGATGCTGTCGGCCTGCACGACGATGGACGAGCGCTCCAGCGCGTCCCCGCCGCCCACGCCGGAAGAGCGTTACATCGCCGAAGTCGAGCGGATCGCGCGTATCCGGGGTATCGAGGTGGTCTGGGTCAACCAGCCCGAAGCGCGCCGCGACCTGGTCGCCAGCACCGACGACTGAGCGTCAGCGCTGCCTCGGCGCCACCAGCACCAGCACTGCACCGGTGCCGCCCTGCGCGGCCGGTGCGGAATGGAACGCCAGCACGTCGCCGCGCTGGCGCAGCACGCGGTCGACCACATTCTTGACGACCGGCAAGGCCATCCCCCCGAACGGGGCCTGGACGTGCAGCCCCTTGCCATGCACGACGCGCACGCAGCCAAGCGCCTCCCGGTGGGCATGTGCGATGAACTCCCGCAACAGGCGCTCGGCCTGGTCGGCGGTGGCGCCATGGAGGTCGACTTCATCCTGCGCGGCGATCTCGCCGCGCTTGAGGCGCTTGAAGACGTGCGGCGGCACCGCGTCGCGTCGGTGGCTCAACACGTCGCCCGCCGCGACGGGGTCGGGGGCCTGAATATCGCGCAGCGAGCGCGCCGCCTCCAGTTCATCCAGTTCCGCCATCCGCGCCCGCGCGCGGGGCGGCGGTGCCCCCGGGACGCGCGGCGCCGCGCGGACGTCCCGCACCGGGCCCACGGCGTCGCGGAACAGCAGCGCGTCGTCCTTCGGGTCCCCGTCGTCTTTGTCCGGTGCGGGCGGGTGTCGGGCCATGGCATCAGACTAGCGCGCGAGCTCCATGCTGCAAGCGGCGCGCCGGGCAGCGGGCGGTCGGCTCCGGAGCATCGGCTATCATGGCGCGGACGCGGCGCTCGGCCGGGTCGATGGCGAATCGGCGCCCGACCATGCACCGCACGCGACCGTCCAAGGGAGTCCATGCAAGTTCTCGTAAGTAACGATGACGGGGTCGACGCACCCGGCATCCGCGTGCTCGCCGAAGGCCTGCGCGCGGCCGGCCACGAGGTGGTCGTCATCGCCCCGGACCGCGACCGTTCCGGCGCAAGCAACTCACTCACCCTGGACATGCCCATCCGGGTGGTACAGCAGGACGAGGCCACGTGGCGGGTTTTCGGCACGCCCACCGACTGTGTCCACGTGGCGATCACCGGCATGTTGAAGGACGAGCCGGACATCGTGGTGTCGGGCATCAACAACACCGCCAACCTCGGTGACGACGTCATCTACTCGGGCACCGTCGCAGCCGCGATGGAGGGCCGGTTCCTCGGGTTGCCCTCGGTGGCGGTGTCGCTGGTGACGGCCGACCATGTGGGGCATCACTACGAGACGGCGGCGCGCGCGGCGGCGGAAATCATCGCCCGGCTGCGCAGCGATCCGTTGCCGGCCGACACCATGCTCAACGTCAACGTCCCGGACCGGCCGTGGGACGAGATCGCCGGTTTCGAAGTCACCCGGCTGGGCAACCGCCACCGCGCCGAGGACTGCATTCCACAGGAAGACCCGCGCGGCCGCCAGTGGTGGTGGATCGGCGCCGCCGGTCCGGAGCAGGATGCCGGCCCGGGCACCGATTTCCACGCGGTGCGCACAGGTCATATCTCGATCACCCCTATCCAGGTGGACCTGACCCGCTACCAGGCCCTGGAACAGGTCGCCAGCTGGGTGGATGGACTTCAGCAGTCCCTGGAGCGTGCATCGTGAGCCTGCGCATGCGACTGCAACCCGAGGCGATCGGGTCGGGCATGACCTCGCAGCGGGTGCGCGACCGGCTGGTCGATCGCCTGCGCGACAACGGCATTGCCGACGAGCGCGTCCTCAATGCGATCCGGACCGTGCCGCGGCACCTGTTCGTCGACGAGGCGCTGGCCATGCGCGCCTACGAGGACACCGCGCTGCCGATCGGCCATGGCCAGACCATCTCGCAGCCTTGGGTGGTGGCGAAGATGACCGAAGCGCTGCTGCAGGTGGCGCCCTCGCGCGTACTGGAAATCGGCACGGGTTCGGGATACCAGGCGGCCGTGCTGGCGGCACTGGGACTCGAGGTGCATACGGTCGAGCGCATCGGCGAGCTGCTGCGCACCGCGCGCAAGCGCTTCCGCCAGCTGGGCATGAACGTGCGCAGCAAGCACGACGACGGCCGCATCGGCTGGCCGGAGAACGGCCCCTTCGACGCGATCCTCGTGACCGCGGGTGCACCCGCGGTGGTGGATGCGCTCACCGACCAGTTGGCGCCCGGGGGGCGGCTTATCGCCCCCGTCGGCGGCGCGACATCGCAGGTGCTGCTGCAGATCGACAGGGCGGCGGACGGTCGCCTTGAACAGCGCGAGCTGGCGCCGGTCGTGTTCGTGCCGCTGCGTTCGGGACTGGTCGATTGAAGGCCGCCGTTGAAGCCGCGTTCACCCCTGCTTGGGTCAACATGCAGGGCCCTGGCGGCCCCGCCGCCCTCCCTGCCCAAGGATTTCTCCGCCGCATGATGCTTGTCCGTCCGCGCCTCCAGCCCGTTGCATTGACCTGCCTGATGGCGCTGACCCTGCTGCTGGGAGCCTGTTCCAGCACGGTGGTGCGTGAGTCCGGTGGGCCCGTCTCGGTGTCCAAGCCCAAGCACGGCGCGACCGCACTGGTACGTCGGGGCGACACGCTGTACCGCATCGCCACCGACAACGGCATCCGGGCGCGCGACCTCGCCGCGTGGAACGGGATCCCGGCGCCCTACACGATCTATCCCGGCCAGCGCCATGCGACGCCGCTGTCGACCGGCGCCGGGGCCGGGGTACTGGC
>CBIHLN010000109.1:0-7504 GCA_966210725.1 uncultured Lysobacter sp.
GTGTGCGTCCCGCACGCAACAAGCCGATGCGCGAAGTGGCCGAGGTCGAGGCCGGCACCGGCGGCGGCCTTGACGGCGACCGCTACCGCGGCGGCAGCGGCAAGCGCGGCGTGACCCTGATCCAGGCCGAGCACCTGCCCGTCATCGCGGCGCTGTCGGGCCACGCTTCGGTCGAGGCGTCGCAGTTGCGGCGCAACCTGGTCGTTTCGGGCCTGCCGCTGATCGCGCTGAAGGGCCGACGCTTCCGTATCGGCGATGTGCTGCTGGAAGGCACCGACGCCTGCGATCCGTGCTCGCGCATGGAAGCGGCGTTGGGCCCCGGCGGCTACAACGCGATGCGCGGGATGGGCGGGCTGTGTGCGCGCATCCTCGAAGGCGGCGCGATCCGCCTGGGCGACGCCGTCACTGCCGAGCCCTGACGTTCCTGCTCTCCGAAAACACTCCTGCCCGCGACTCCGGGCGCAACACGACCCGGTTATCCATGCGCGGACACTGCATCCTCTCCCACGGCTTCGAAAGCGGCCCCGACGCCACCAAGGTCACCGCCCTGGCCGACGCCGCGCAGCACCTGGGCTGGACCCACGAGCGGCCGGATTACACCGACCTGGACGCCATGCGCGAGGTCAGCGAGCTCGGCGACGTCGCCGCCCGCCGCCAGCGCCTGCTCGAGCGCGCCCGTGAGGCCGCTACACGTGGTCCGCTGGTGCTGGCCGGTTCCAGCCTGGGCGCCTTCATCTCCGGGCTGGTGTCGCTGCAGGTGCCGGTCGCCGGCCTGTTCCTGATGGCGCCACCGATCCGCCTGCACGAAGCGCACCCGCTGGACGCCGCGCGCGTGCCGACCGCGATCATCCATGGCTGGCACGACGAGCTGATCCCGGCCGAGCACGTCGTCGCCTGGGCGCGCACCCGCAGCGCCCGCCTGCACCTGGTCGACGACAGCCACCGGCTGTCCGCGCATGTCGATGCCAGCGCCGACGCGTTCGCCGCGCTGCTCGCCGCGCTCTAGTCGCCTCGAAAGCCCCCTCTCCTCCCGGGAGAGGGGTGGGGGAGAGGGTTCGGCGAGGCGACACCTCTCCACGTCCCAGCACCCATCATCAGCCCTCGCTCCACCACACCGGAACCCCAAAGTGAAATTCTTCGCCAGCTGCGGCAAAGGCCTCGAATACCTCCTCGCCGACGAACTGGTCGCCCTGGGCTGTGCGCGGGCCACGGCCACCGTCAGCGGCGTCAACGTCGAAGGCACCCTGGCGGATGCCCAGCGCGCCGTGATGTGGTCGCGGCTGGCGTCCCGCGTGCTGTGGCCGCTCACCGAGTTCGAATGCGCCGACGAGCTCGCGCTCTACACCGGTGCAGCGGCGCTGCCATGGGCCGACCACCTGGCGCCGCACCACACGCTCGCTGTCGACGCGCACGTGTCCGGCACCGGCATCACCCATGCGCGCTTCGCCGCGCAGCGGGTCAAGGATGCCGTCGTCGACGTCATGCGCGCCCAGACCGGAAGCCGTCCCGATGTCGACCTCGACGCGCCGGACCTGCGCCTGAACCTGGTGGTGCGCAAGGGCCGCGCGATCCTGTCGGTCGACCTGGGCGGCGGCCCGCTGCATCGCCGGGGCTGGCGGCAGAAGCAGGGCGAAGCGCCGTTGAAGGAAACTCTCGCCGCCGCCGTGCTGCTGCGCGGCCGCTGGCCGCAGGTGTATGCCGACGGCGGCGCGCTGCTGGACCCGATGTGCGGCAGCGGCACGCTGCTGATCGAAGGCGCGTTGATGGCCGCCGACGTCGCGCCCGGCCTGCAGCGCCACGGTGATCGCCCGCCGACGCGCTGGCAGGGCTTCGATGCCGCGGCGTGGGGCCTGCTGGTCACGCAGGCGCGCGGCCGCGAGCGCGTCGGCATGGCCACGTTGCGCCCGGTGTTCGCCGGCCGCGACCTCGACCCCCACGCCATCCGCGCCGCGCAGGACAACGCGGTGATGGCCGGGCTCGCCGGGGTTATCGATTGGCAGGTGGACGACGTGGCGACGCTGGGCACCCCCGCGCTTGCATCGCACCCCCAAAGCCGTCGTTCCCGCGAAGGCGGGAACCCAGTGACGTTGGAGAACCCCGACGGCGTCGCCGCCGCCGGCAACGCAACCAGCCCATGGTCACGAGCAAAGGAAAAGGCAGAAGCGACGTCCCTGGATTCCCGCCTTCGCGGTAATGACGATCAAGAGCAACAACCCAACCTGCCCGAACCTGTCACCACCCCGGGCCTCGTCGTCTGCAACCCGCCCTACGACGCGCGACTGGCCGCCGACCCCGCGCTCTACCGCGCCCTCGGCGACGCCCTGCGCCGCGCCGTGCCCGACTGGCGCGCGAGCCTGTTGTGCGGCGATGCCGAACTGGCCCGTGCCACGGGCCTGCGCGCCGGCAAGCGCTACCAGATCTTCAACGGCGCGCTGGAGTGCACGCTGATCGTGTGCGACCCGATTGCCACGGCGCGTCGCGAAAACACCGACGGCGGCGACGGCGCGCACGCGGCGCCGGCCCTCAGCGACGGCGCGCAGATGGTCGCCAACCGCCTGCGCCGCAACCTGCGCAAGCTCAAGGCGTGGCGCCAGCGCGAGGGCGTCACCTGCTACCGCGCCTACGATGCCGACCTGCCCGAATACTCGGCCGCCATCGACGTCTACCAGCCTGCCGACGGCAACGAGTCCGATGCCTGGCTGCACGTGCAGGAGTACGCCGCGCCCGCCACCGTGCCGGAGGCCGACCAGCGCCGACGCCTGGGCGAGCTCACTGCGGCCGCGCGCGAGGTGTTCGCCGTCCCGCGCGAGCGTGTCGCGCTCAAGACCCGTGCCCGCGGCAAAGGCGGCAGCAAGTACGCGGACGTCGGCGGCGCGCGCACCGGGCAGGGCCTGCTGGTCGTGCGCGAGGGCGACGCGCGCCTGCGCGTGAACCTGTTCGACTACCTCGACACCGGCCTGTTCCTCGACCACCGGCCGCTGCGCCTGCGCATTGCGGAAGAAGCCGAGGACACCCGTTTCCTCAACCTGTTCGGCTACACCGGCGCGGCCACCGTGCACGCCGCCGCCGGGCGCGCGCGGCAGACCACGACCGTCGACCTGTCGGCGACCTACCTGCAGTGGTGCGCCGACAACCTGCAGGAGAACGGGTTCGGTGGCGCCCGCCACCGGCTGGTGCAGGCCGACGCGCTGGCATGGCTGCAGGCCGACACGGCCGAGTACGACCTGGTGTTCTGCGACCCGCCGACCTTTTCCAATTCCAAGCGCGCCGACGACTTCGACATCCAGGCCGCGCACGTGCCGCTGCTGCGCGCCGCCGTGGCCCGGCTGGCGCGCGACGGCGTGCTGTACTTCTCCAACAATTTCCGCCGCTTCAAGCTGGACGAGGCGGCGGTCTCGGAGTTCGCGCAGGTGGAAGACATTTCCCCGTCCACCATTCCTCCGGATTTCGAGCGCAATCCGCGCATCCACCGCTGCTGGCGCTTGACCCGCCGGTAACGCGTTCGGGCGTATGCCAGATCGGGCCGCGGGCCGGGCGTTGCCGGGATGGAACACAGGTTTGCGCCGGTGCCGGATGGCGTCGCGGCCGTCCGGCACCATCCTTGTGGTCTGCCCATGTGGCGCCCGCCCAACAGGAGCCTGCCGATGAACGCGATTGCCCCCGCCGCCCGCATCACCCGCACCGTCCGCGGCATGCCCGCGTCCGACGGTGCGGGCGTCAAGCTGACCCGCGTGATCGGCAGCCCGCAGCTCCCCGACCTCGACCCGTTCCTGCTGCTGGACGAATTCGGCACCGACCGGCCCGAGGACTACCTCGCCGGCTTTCCCGAGCACCCGCATCGCGGCTTCGAGACGGTCACCTACATGCTCGACGGCCGCATGCGCCACAAGGACAACCACGGCAACGAGGGCGTGCTGGTGCCCGGCAGCGTGCAGTGGATGACCGCTGGGCGCGGACTGGTGCACTCGGAAATGCCCGAGCAGGAGGAAGGCCGCATGCGCGGCTTCCAGCTGTGGGTCAACCTGCCGGGGCGGGAGAAGATGACCGCGCCGCGGTATCAGGAGTTCGCGCCCGACCGCATCCCGCAGGTCGAGGCCGCGCCGGGCGTGTCGGTCAAGGTCATCGCCGGTGAGGTGGATGGCGTGGTCGGGCCGATCGCGCAGCCGGCCACCGAGCCGCTGTACCTGGACATCGCGCTGCAGCCCGGCGCGTCCTGGGGTTACACGTTGCCCGCCGGGCACAACGTGTTCGTTTACGGGTACGAAGGCGAGGTCGCCGTGGGCGAGGGCGACGATGCGCGTGCGCTGCCCGGGCAGACGCTGGCCGTCCTGGGCGGCGGCGACCGCCTGGCGCTGCGGGCGGGCGACACCGGTGCCCGCCTGATCCTGGTCGCCGGCCGCCCGCTTCGCGAGCCGGTCGCCCGCCACGGCCCGTTCGTGATGAACACCCGCCAGGAACTGATGCAGGCATTCGTGGATTTCCAGGAAGGCCGGTTCTAGCGTCGGAGTCCGCGCCCCGGGGCCTCCCTTTCGGTGCGTGCGGCAGGAGAGGGGTCGAGCTCGACAGATTCACCTGTCCGCCCGGATGTCCCCAAGGCCGTCGCCCGGCGAACGCCGGCACCCGCTTCGACCGGGGGGCGGTGCTTCAACGAGAAAAGAAAAAGGGCCATGTCGCACGACATGGCCCTTTGTCATGGTCCAGCCGTCAAGCGGGCGGCCTACTGACCCGCCGCCACCTGCGTGTCGCGCCGCGCGCCGAACCGCAGGCCCTCGGCCTGTTCAAACGCGGCCTGGAGCGCGTCGCTGGATTCGGCCTGCAGCCAGATGTGCGCCACGCGTCCGTCCGGCAGCTCCACCAGCGTTTCGCGCGCTTCGACGCCCGGCTTCAGGGCGAGTTCGGCGCGGTACCACTGCACCTCGCGTCCATCGATGCGCGCCGTTTCTTCGCGGTTGCTGCGGTTGGGCTCGAACGGCGAGTCCCGCCCGATCACCATCCCGAAGGCTTCCGACCCGTCCTCGCGCAACGCGCGACAGAACTCCGAGTCACCGGCCGCCTGGTGCTGCCAGGCCAGTCCCGAATCGGCAGGCAATTGCGGGCACGCGGAGGGGTCCTGGGCCTGACCCTGCGCCGCGACCCCGAGCAGCAGCAGAAACGGCAAGCTTCGTGCCGACATCTTCATCGATTTCCCCCTGGGTTGTTCCACATCTTCACGCGCATTGCACACGTGTTGCAGGTGCAACATAGTCCAGTCGCGGGGGATTGACAAATCGGCCCGATTCAGTTTCAGGGGAAACCGACGAACGGTCGGCTCAGCGCTCGGGCAGCGGGATGAATTCGTCGTCGTCCGGCACCTGGCCGAAGCGGCCCTCGACCCAATCCTGCTTGGCCTGCTCGATGCGGTCCCTGGAGCTGGACACGAAGTTCCACCACAGGTGGCGTGGCCCGTCCAACGGCTCGCCACCCAGCAGCATCGCCTTGATCGCGGTGAGCGCGCGCAACCGCGGCCGGCCGCCATCGTCCAGCAGGATGAGGTGTTTCTCCGGCAGGTCCGCCCCGTCCAACTGCGCCTGCCCTTCCAGCACGTAGAGCGCGCGTTCGCGGTGGCCATCGTCGATCGCCAGCTCGGCCCCGGGTTCCAGGTCGATGGCCACGTACAGCGTGTCGGCAAACACCGCGACCGGCGACTCCTCGCCGTAGCCGCGGCCGGCCACCACGCGCAGCCATGCCCCATCGCGGCGTTGTTGCGGGATGGTCGCCGCGGCGTGGTGGTGGAAAGCGGGCCGGGCTTCTTCATCGCCGCGTGGCAGCGCCACCCAGGTCTGCATGCCATGCAGCGGATGCGGGCCGCACCGCAGCGGGTCGGGCGTGCGTTCGGAATGGGCGATGCCGCGGCCGGCCGTCATCCAGTTGACGTCGCCGGCGGCGATGTCCTGCAGGCTGCCCAGGGTGTCGCGGTGGCGGATGGTGCCCGACCACAGGTAGGTGACCGTCGCCAGGCCGATGTGCGGGTGCGGGCGCACGTCGATGCCGGTACCGGGCTCGAACACCGCCGGCCCCATGTGGTCGACAAACACGAACGGCCCCACGCTGCGCGCCTGCAGGCTCGGCACCGCTCGGCGGACTTCGAACCCGCCGATGTCATGCACGCGCGGCGCGATCACGGTGGTCATGGGCAGCTCCGTCAGGGCGGGGCGCCAGACTGCCACGTGCCCCGGCAGACCGCAGCGCCGTCCCCGCGACGCAGCGTTGCGCGGCCGCTCAGCCCGGCCGCTGCGTGTCCCGCCGCGATGCCAGGCGGTCCGCCAGACGCGTGGGTTCGGGCAGGCGATAGCCGGCCAGACGGGCCACCACCTGCTCGACGGCCGTGTCATGGCTGATCCGGTGCCCCGGCGACACGATCAGTGGCCGGCAGCGCACCTTGCTGCGCAGCACCGTGCCGATGCGCCGGCCGTGGTGCAGCAGCGGCTCGCGATCGCCGGGCGTGGGGCCGGGTTCGGCGTGGCGTCCGACCAGCACCTTCTTGGCCACGCCGATCATGGCCCAGCCGGTTTCGACGCCGACGTGGGCCGCCACGCCCAACCCACGGGGATGCGCCACGCCGTGGCCGTCGACAAACACCAGGTCCGGCGTTGTCGCCAGCATGGCCAGTGCGTCCAGCAGGGCCGGCAGTTCACGGAAGCTGAGGAAGCCGGGGATGTACGGCATGCGGGTGCGGATCCGCGCGACGTGCTGTTCCACCACGTCGCCCGTTGCGCCATCCATCAGCACCACCGCCGCCCGCGTGGTATCGCCGCCGTCCTCGAAGCCCACGTCCAGCCCGGCCACGTACCGGAGCGGGGCGGGCAGGTCGTCGCACAACGACACGCGGGCCGCCAGGTCGACCTGCTGCTCGCGCAGCGCGGCGGTGTCGCCGGTCCAGTCGGGCAGGGGCCTCACGGCGCGTTGGACACGTCGAGCGTGGCGCCACCGGTGGCGTCCACCGTGACCACCATGCGGCGCCCGTATTCGGTTTCCGGCATGGGCGCGACCGGGCAGCCGCACAGCGCCGCGGCGATGTCAGGCGCGGTATTGCTGTGGCCCACCACCAGCACCGTGCCGTTGCGATGGCGCTGCCGCAGGGTGTCGGCGAACGTCGCGGGCGGTGCTTTCGCGTCGTAGGCGGTGACGTCGATGCCGTGGCGCGCCGCCGCCGGTGCCGCCGTTTGTCGCGTACGCCGGAAGTCCGTCGAGTACACGGCCACCAGCGCGTCCCCGTCCAGCGAGCGTGCAAGCCGCTCGGCACGCGCCCGGCCGGCGTCGGTCAGTGCAGGGTCATCGGCTTCGGGGGCCTTCTCGGCGTGCCGCACGACGACGAAGGCCACACCGCCGGTGGCGTTTTCAGCAGGCCGCGGGCTGGCGCACGATGCCAGCAGCACGGCAGCCAGAAGGGCAGGGCACACAGTTCGCATCGGGAAGGTTCGCGTCAGAGGTGGGGTGTCGAGCTTAAAGGCCAGCCCACCCCGGC
>CBIHLN010000110.1:0-7480 GCA_966210725.1 uncultured Lysobacter sp.
GGGTGTCGCGGGGTGGGCGGCGTGCCGCCCGGTGGATGCTCGATGTGTCTCCTGCAACTCATGTGCCTGCGCTCCAAATCCGTCCTAACCCCTGGTCCGCAGCCGCTGCCTCACCCCACATTCCCCACCAGCCGCAGCTTCTTGTCCTCCGGCACTTCGCCGTAGGCCAGCACCGACAGGGCCGGCACGCTGTGGCGGACGAGGCGGGCGATCGTGGCGCGGATGCCGCCGGGGACCAGCAGCACCGCGGGTTCGCCGCGGCCTTCCTGGCGGGTGACGCAATCGCTCAGGTTCTGGTGCAGCCGTTCGGCCAGTCCCGGTTCCATCGCGGCGCCTTGCCCGCTGACCGAGTCCTGCAACACCCGTTCCAGCGCGGGCGCCAGCGTGTAGACGGGCAGTTCCGGCGCCAGGCCGTTGATTTCCTGGACGATGAAGCGGCCCAGCGCGGTGCGCACCGCGGCCGTCAGCACGGCCGGGTCCTGGCTGTGGGCGCCGTGTTCCAGCAGCGCCTCGACGATCTGGCGCATCTGCCGCAGCGGCACGCGCTCGACCAGCAGCGACTGCAGCACCCGCACCACCACCGACAGCGGCAGCAGCTTGGGCGTCAAATCCTCGACGAGCTTGGGCGTGGCTTTTCCGACACTCGACAGCAGCTGCTGCACCTCGTCGTGGCCCAGCAGCTCCGACGCGCGCTCACGCACCAGGTGCGAGAGGTGGGTGGCGACCACGGTGGAGGCGTCCACCACCGTGTAGCCGAGCGATTCGGCGTGCGCGCGCTGGGCGGACGGGATCCAGACCGCGTCCAGCCCGAACGCCGGGTCCTTGCCCGGGATGCCCTCCAGCGGCCCGAACACGCGGCCCGGGTCCAGCGCCAGCTCGCGGTCCGGGTGCAGCTCGCCGGTGGCCACGGGTACGCCGTGCACCAGCACGCGGTACTGGCCGGGGGCCAGCTCCAGGTTGTCGCGCACGTGCACGGCCGGAATCAGGAAGCCCAGGTCCTGCGTGAGCTTGCGGCGCACGCCCTTCAGGCGCGCCAGCAGTTCGCCGCCCTGGGTCTTGTCGACCATCGGGATCAGCCGGTAGCCGACCTCCAGCCCCAGCGGCTCGACCGGGCGCACCTCGTCCCAGCTCAGCTCGGCCATCGGGGAGTTGGCCTGCGCGGCGGCCGTGGCCTCCGGCGTGGGCGCGTCCTCGGCGGCCAGGTTGCGCTTGTGCAGCCGCCAGGCCGCGTAGCCCAGGATCGCCGCCAGGATCAGGAACGGCAGGTTGGGCATGCCCGGGATCACGCCGATGATGCCCATCAGCAGCGCCGCCACGGCCAGCGCGCGGCCCTGGCCGAACATCTGCCCCTGCACCGCCTGGCCCATCTCCTGCTCGGAGGTGGAACGCGTGACCAGCATCGCCACCGCGGTGGCCACCAGCAGCGCCGGGATCTGCGCCACCAGGCCGTCGCCGATCGCCAGCAGCGTGTAGACGCGCGCGGCATCGCTGAAGCCCATGTCGTGCTGGAGCATGCCGATCAGCAGGCCGCCGATCAGGTTGATGACCAGGATCAGGATGCCGGCGATGGCGTCGCCACGGACGAACTTGCTGGCACCGTCCATGGAGCCGTAGAAGTCGGCTTCCTCGCGCACTTCCTGCCGGCGCAGCTTGGCGTCCTCGCGCGTGAGCAGGCCGGCGTTGAGGTCGGCGTCGATCGCCATCTGCTTGCCGGGCAGGGCGTCGAGGATGAAGCGCGCCGACACCTCGGAGATGCGCCCGGCGCCCTTGGTGACCACCACGAAGTTGACGATGGTCAGGATCGCGAACACCACGATGCCGACGGCATAGCTGCCGCCGATCACGAACTGGCCGAAGGACTCGATGACGTGGCCGGCCGCGGCCTCGCCCTGGTGGCCGTGCAGCAGCACCACGCGGGTGGAGGCCACGTTCAGCGCCAGCCGCAGCAGCGTGACCAGCAGCAGCACGCTGGGGAAGATCGAGAACTCGAGTGGCCGCTTGACGTAGACCACCGCCAGCATCACCACCAGCGACAGCGCGATGTTGATGGTGAACAGCATGTCCAGCATCAACGGCGACAGCGGCACGATGACCATCGCCAGCATCGCCATCACCACCAGGGGTGCGGCCGCGCCACTGCGCACCGCCGAGCCGACGCCGGCGAACCGTCCCTGCATCGCGCTCATCGGGCGGGCACCCCGGCGTCGTCATCCGGGCGGCCATCGGCCTCGGCCTCGCCCAGCTGGACGGCCGCCAGTTCCGGCGCGGGGCCGTGGGCGGGGTGCCAGCGGCGCAGCTGGAACACGTAGGACAGCACCTGTGCAACGGCAGCGTAGAGTTTCACCGGGATTTCCTGGTCGACCTGCGCGGTGCGATACAAGGCGCGTGCCAGCGGCGGCGCCTCCAGCACGGCGATGCGGTGGCGCTGGGCGGCGTCGCGGATCAGCAGGGCCAGCTCGTCCACGCCCTTGGCCACGACCTTGGGCGCGCGCATGTTGGCCGGGTCGTACTTGAGCGCGACCGCGTAGTGGGTCGGGTTCATCACCACCACGTCGGCGGTGGGCACGGCTTCCATCATCCGGCGCTGCGACATCTGCCGGGCGACCTGGCGCACGCGCGCCTTGATCTCCGGGTTGCCCTCGGTCTGCTTGAGCTCGTCGCGGATTTCCTGCTTGGTCATCTTCAGCTTGCTGCGGTGCTGCCAGCGCTGCCACGGCACGTCGATGGCCGCCAGCAATGCCAGCGAGCCCGCCATTGCCAGCAGCGCGGTGACCGCGGTGTCCAGCCCGGTGCCGATGGCCGAGTGCAGCGACATGCGCGGCATCGCCAGCATGTCGTCGAACGCCGACCACACCACCCAGCCGCCCACGCCGATGATCAGCACCACGCGCAGCAGCGATCGCAGCAGCTCGGCGAAGCCTTCCTTGCCGTAGATGCGCTTCAGGCCCGATGCCGGGTTGAGCCGCTTGAAGTCCGGCTGCAGCGCCTTGCTGGAAAACCGCAGGCCCCCCATCAGCGCCGGCGCGATGAAGCACGCGGCCAGCGCGGCGGCGATGACCGGCAGCACCGGCATCATGAGCCCCCCCATCAGCGCCGCGGCGTGCGGGATCAGCCGGTCCGGGTGGCCCAGCACCGCCGGGTCGACGATCAACGCCTGCCGCAGCCAGCCCTGCGAGGCATCGCCCAGGCCGGAGGCCAGCGCCATCAACGCCAGCGCGGTGACGCCGAGCACGGCGACGTTGCCCAGCTCGCGCGATCGCGGGACGTCGCCCTTTTCACGCGCTTCGCGAAGGCGTTTTTCGGTGGGTTCTTCGGTGCGGTCTTCCTGGTCCTGCTCGGACATGTCGCGCGCGGTCTGCGGAGCCCGGGGCGGGCGATGCCGTCAGCGTTGCAAGGCCTGTTCCAGCGCGAATCGCCCCCTGTAGGAGCGGCTTCAGCCGGGAATCGCCGGCCGGTTTCCTTTGTAGGAGCCGCGGTAGCCCGGGTAAGCGCAGCGCACCCGGGACGCGACACTACGCCGATGGACGTACGCACCCGGGTGCGCTGCGCTTACCCGGGCTACGGCGATCCACGGAGACCTCTACGGCGTCAGGCCGCGCGCCGCCATGAACGCATCGCCGAACAGCTGCTCCACCGGGGCCTGCAGGTGCCGCATCAGCAGGCCGATCAGCAGCAGGCCGACCACCAGCGCCACCGGCAGGCCGATCGCGATGGGGTTGAGTGCCGACGCCGCGCGCGAGAGCACGCCGAAGGCGAGGTTGACCGCCAGCAGCGCCATCATCACCGGCAGCGCCAGCAGCAGCCCGGCCTGCAGGCACGTGCCGAAGAACCCGGGCACCGCAGCCAGCAGATCGTTACGGTCGGCAAGCGGCACGCCGATCGGCAGCGCCTGGTAGCTGCCCATCAGCAGCTCCACCAGGGCCAGGTGCGCGTCCAGCGCGAAGAACAGCAGCCCGAAGGCGAGGTAGAACCACTGCGCCAGCACCGGCGAGGACGCGCCGCTGAGGGGGTCGGCCATGGTCGCGAACGACAGGCCCATGCCCTGGCTGACCAGCTCGCCGGCAAAGCGGCCGGCCTCGAACGCCAGCCGCAGCATCATGCCGATGGCCACCCCGACGGTGATCTCGCGCAGCACGGTGATGAAGGTCGCCGCATCCACCGCCGCCGCCGGCGGCGTGGGCAGTAGCGTGGACAGCGCGCCGGCCAGCGCCAGGGTGATCATCATCCGCGCCCGCACCGGCATGCCGCGCCCGCTCAACATCGGCAGCACCATGATCGCCGCGCCGATCCGCAGCGCCGTCCACAGCACGGTGGCCAGCAACGCGAACAGGTTGACGCCGCTGGCGGTGGTGAGGGTGACGGTGTCCACGTCACTTCACTCCGTCGTTCCCGCGAAGACGGGCTCGCGCTTTACTTCGGCGGAGCCGAACATCCATGGACTTGGGATTTGATTGGCACTTTGAGCAGCGTGGACGAAGCAGGAGCAAGAACGACGTCCATGGGTTCCCGCCTTCGCGGGAATGACGAGCTGGAAGGTTCGTGGCGAGCGGCCGTCCCACGTCGCTACCCGATCAGGTGCGGGATCCGCTGGAACAGGTCGATGGTGAAGCTCACCAGCTTGCCCAGCAGGAAGTGGCCGGTGATGGCGAGCGTCGCGGCCAGCGCGATGCCTTTCACCACGAAGGCGATGGTCTGCTCGTTGATCTGCGTGGCGGCCTGGACGATGCCGACGACCACGCCGACGACCAGCACCGCCATCAGCGGTGGGGCGCCCAGCAGCAGGGCCATCTGCAGGCCGCGGCCGATTTCGGTGAGGGCGGTTTCAGGGGACATGGATGCGGCCCTCAGACCGGGTTGAAGCTGGCGGCGAGCGAGCCGACGACCAGCACCCAGCCGTCCACCAGCACGAACAGCAGGATCTTGAACGGCGCCGAGACCAGCATCGGCGAGAGCATCATCATGCCCATCGACATCAGCACGCTGGCGACCACCAGGTCGATGATCACGAACGGGATGTAGATCAGGAACGCGATCTCGAACGCGGTCTTCAGCTCGCTGGTCAGGAACGAGGCGGCCAGCACGCCGAACGGCACGTCCTGCGGGGTGGCGTACGGCCCGGAGTTGGACAGGCCGGCAAAGGTCATCAGGTCGTTCTCGCGCACCTGCGCCAGCATGAACCCGCGGAACGGCGCCGAAGCTGCCTCCCAAGCGGTTTTGAAGTCCATCTGGTCGTTGAGGTATGGCGAGATGCCCGCGGCCCAGGCCTGGTCGAACACCGGCATCATCACCATCGACGTGAGGAACAGCGCCAGCGCCAGCAGGATCTGGTTGCTCGGGGTCTGGCCCGTGCCCAGCGCCTGCCGCAGCAGCGCCAGCACGATGATGATCCGGGTGAACGCGGTCAGGCCCAGCAGCGCCGCCGGCAGCAGCGTGATGCCGGTCATCAGCAGCAGCACCTGCAGCTGCAGGCTGACGGGCTCGCCGCCGATCTCGCCGACGTTCACCGCCGGCAGAGAAGGCGAGGGCTGCGCGGCGGCCGGGTCGGCTGGCGCCGGCGCGGTCTGCGCCAGCACCGGCACGGCGGCCAGGAGCGTGACAGCGAGCAGCAGGCCGGCCATCAGGCCGCGGAGGTGTGCGAATGGACGGCTCATGGCTTCTTGCCGAAGTGCTGGGACAGCAGCTGCGCGAACGCGGGCGGGGCATCCGCCTGCGGCAGCGGCTCGGAGAGGGTGTGCAGGGTGCGCGTGCCGCCCGGGCCGACGCCCAGCAGCAGCTGGGTGCCGCCGACATCGACCACGACCGCGCGCTCGCGCTGGCCCAGCGGCACGGAGGCGACCACGCGCAGCGCACCGTTGGCGCCGCCGCCGCGCGCCGCGCCCGGCAGCCGCTTGGCCAGCCACGCCAGGCCCAGGATCAGGCCGAGCACCAGCAGCAGCGCGAACAGGCTGCCGGCGACGCTGCCGGCGGTGGAGGGCGGGGCCGGCATCGGCGTGGCGGCCGGGCGCGGCGTTGCAGGCGCGGGGGTGGCAGTGCGCGGTGCGGTGACAGGCGTGCTGGCCGGTGGCGTGGCCACGACCGTCGAGGCGTCGGCGGCGACATCGCCCGCCGCGGCTTCGGCCTGTGCTGACGCATCGGCGGGCACGGTCGTGTCGGTGCTGGTGCCGGTTGCCGGTGCGCGGTCGACCGTCGGCTGCGAAGCCCCGGTCGAGGCCGACGCGTCCGGCAGTGCCACCGTCTCGACATCAGCCGTGGCGATCGAAGGCGTGGCCACGGCCGCGGATGCGCTCGTTGCCGTCCCGACCGGCGCCGACGGCGCGGTGGGCGTCGGCGCGGCCGAGGTGGCCGCCATGTCCGGCACGCTCGCGCATGCGCTGCCGCCGACGGCCATTGCGGCCACCAGCAGGCAACGCACCACGGCGCGGGCGTGCGCGCGGTGCATCAGCGCAGGCGCTTGATGCGCTCGGACGGGCTGACCACGTCGGTCAGGCGCACGCCGAAGCGGTCGTTCACCACCACCACCTCGCCTTGGGCGATCAGCGTGCCGTTGACGAACACGTCCAGCGGTTCGCCCGCGGCGCGCTCGAGTTCGACCACCGAGCCCTGGTTGAGCTGCAGCAGGTTGCGGATCGGGATGCGGGTGCGCCCGACCTCCAGCGACAGCGACACCGACACGTCCAGGATCACGTCCAGGTTCATGTCGGCGCCGGCGGCGGCGTCGGGGGTCAGCGCGTCGAAGGCGGCGCGGTCGTCGGCGGAAGCGGCGTTGTTCATGGCGTGGGCACGAGGCTGTCGAGAGAGGGGGTCGGCCGCGCGGCATGCACCTGCGTGACCTTGATGGCGTTCTTGCCGTTGTGGGTGCCGAACTCGCCGGAGAACAACGGCACCTGTTCGACGTTGAGCACGACGGTGTCGGGCAGTTCGATCGGAATCACGTCGCCGACCTTGAGCCGGCTCAGCTCGCGCAGGCTGATGGTGCGCTGGGCGATGGCGCTGCTCAGCTCCACCGGCGCGTCCTGCAGCTGGCGGCGCATGGCGTTGGTCCAGCCCTCGTCCTTCTCGATGCGGTCGGACTGCACGCCGGCATCGAGCTGCTCGCGGATCGGCTCGAGCATCGAGTACGGGAACGACACGTGGAACTCGCCGCCACCGCCCTCCAGCTCGACATGGAACCGGCTGACGACGATGTACTCGCGGGGGCTGATGATGTTGGCGAAGTGCGGGTTGACCTCGGAGTTCATGTACTCGAACTCCACCGGCATCACCGGCGCCCAGGCTTCCACCAGGTCGGCGAAGGTCTGCTTGAGCAGCAGCTGGATGACGCGCATCTCGGTGGGCGTGAACTCGCGGCCCTCGATGCGGGTGTGGTACTTGCCGTTGCCGCCGAAGAAGTTGTCCACCACGGTGAACACCAGGCGCGGTTCGTACACCACCAGCGCGGTGCCGCGCAGCGGCTTCATCTTCACCAGGTTGAGGTTGGTCG